>DASWAB010000105.1:0-6032 GCA_036391375.1 Nitrospirota bacterium | reverse complement strand
CGGCATAAAGGCGCTCGCTTTTCATGCCCGGCATATCGAGGAGAGCGACGATGAGGTCCACTTTTTCCGCCCGGTGGATGGCGAGCACGTCGTCGTTGGTGGCCGCCGTAAACAGCATGATATTCCCCCGCTTGAGGAAGCTTTTTTCAGGATCGATAATCGCCATTACGCTGTCGGAGACCAGTATTTTCTTCTTCATATCCTGCCCTTCTACTTTAATGGCAAGGTTTCCCTTTTCGCAATGTCTTGAAAAGTCTTGAAAACCGGCGGGCCTTTTTTCAGTTACTATAGCACAAAAAGGAAGCTCTGTGAAGCGCCCTTTCCCGATATCCCTTTGACATCACGGGGGACGTATTTATATAATCAACTCTGCCTTATCCGGATTACGGACGGACCGCTTTGCTGACAACAGCCGGATCCGCCGCCGGGCGGAGTCAAACGGAGAGATCCTGATGGGGACCGCATTCTCCCTCAGGCGTTCCACGTTGAATCCGCGACAGCGCGTCTTCCGTTTTTTCTGTAACCTTTCGCTTCCCTTGACTTGCCTGAAAAGATCTTTATACTTAAAATATATTTTCGCATCACGCGCGGTCGCAAAATCATTCATAATCCGGAAAACAGAGGAGTTCATGCGAAAACGAAGAGCCATAGTCTACGATGACGATATGGCCATCATAAGTTTTTTCAGGGATTTTTTTTCTTCAAGAGGCTATGAGGTGCTCGCGTATCAGGAACCGGTCGTCTGCCCGCTCTCCCGCGAGAACGAAGAGAGCTGCGACAGAGACCGCCCGTGCGCCGACGTGATGATTAGTGATTATCAAATGCCCCGGATAAACGGCCTCAAACTGATTCAGGAACAGGTGAGAAATGGTTGCAGGATGCCGAAAAAGAACAAGGCCGTTATGACGGGGCTCGCGGGCGGAGAGAGTGAATTCCGGATGGCGCTTCAAGAGACGGGGTGCGCTTTTTTCCAAAAACCCGTCGTTTACTCCGAACTTTCTGACTGGATAACTGATTGCGAGTTGAGAATAGGCCTTTCGCAGCCGTTGGCTACCCGCCGGAAGGAGATGCGGCATCAGGTCAATTACGAGATGCAGTGCCTTGCGGACCGCGATCAGATACAAGGCGCGGTTATCGATGTCAGCGACAACGGGCTTCGCATCCGGCTTGCCGCCCCGGTCGAACCGGCGCAAACCATCCACATCGAAACGAAGTTTTCCCTTATCGCATGCCGCACGGCATCGGTGCGGTGGATCAGTAAAAACCCTGACGGTTCGTACCATGCGGGGCTGCTCTGTTATTAGCGCCGACGGGCACCCCTTGTCCCTTGTATTTTCCTTCAGGAAAGAATATCATTCATAATACGGTGTAATTCAGGATACCGGTTTTTGCCTCCAGGAGGTGCTGAAATGAAAAAAACCGCGCTGTTGGTCGGCATGATTTTCCTCGTCCTCGCGTGCACGCAAAAAAAACCCGCGGACGCGCCGCGCCAGCCCGCTTTCCTGGACCGCCACCTGAAGAACGTGACCCAGCTCACGTTTGAGGGCGACAACGGTGAGGCCTATTTTTCGCGGGACGGGAAAAAGCTGATCTGGCAGTCCAGCCGGGGCGGATACTCCTGCGACAAAATCTGGACCATGAACATCGACGGCTCCGGCAAACGCATGGTCAGCCCGAACCACGGAGCGCATACCTGCTCGTTCTTCTTCCCCGATGGCAGGATCATCTTCGCGTCAACGAGTCATATTCCCGGAGGCTGCCCTCCGAGGCCGAAGGCGCCCGAGGGCGCCCGGTACGTCTGGCCGCTCTATCCGTACAACATCTTTACCGCAAATGCAGACGGCTCCGGCCTCAGGAAAATCACCGACAATCCGAAGTATGACGCGGAGCCCGTAGTCTCTTCGGACGGGAAGCGGATCGTGTTCGGGTCTCAGCGCGAAGACAACTTCGACGTCTACGTCATGAACGCAGACGGCTCGGACCTGCGGAGGCTCACGGACAGGACGGGGTACAACGGCGGGCCGTGGTTTTCTCCTGATGGGAAGAAAATCGTCTGGCGCGCCTGGTACCCCGAGACCGAGGCCGAGAAGACGCAGTGGAAGGACAGCATGGAGCGTAATTACATCCTCGCCTACCCCCTCGACCTCTGGGTCATGGATGCGGACGGATCGAATAAAACAATGATCCTGCACAACGGCGCAACGAACTTCGCGCCCTCCTGGCACCCGGATGGAAAACGCATCATTTTTTCGAGCAACATGGACGACTGGCATGAAGACATCAAACAGTACGGTCATAACTTCGAGCTGTATCTCATCAACATCGACGGCACGGGGCTGGAGCGCATCACCTTCAACACGGTCTTCGACAGCTTCCCCATGTTCTCGCCCGACGGCCGGGAGCTCGTCTGGGCCTCGAACCGGAACCCGCAGAAACCGCACGAAACCGATATCTTTATTGCGGAGTGGGTGGAATAAACGCGGAACGCGGATAGACCTCGTGACATGCGCATCCATTCTCACATTTTCTTCATTTCGCTTTCCCTTTTTCTTTTCGTCAACTGCGCTCCAAAACCGTCTGCCCCGGCGATCCCGCGCAAGGGGACCGGCTTCTCATTCTTCGCTCCCTCTGCCGCAAGTGTCTCCATAGCCGGCAGCTTCAACCGGTGGGACCCGGAGCGGGACCGGCTCGCGGGTCCCGACGGCAAGGGCGTCTGGACCATCGTCCTGCCCCTTCCTCCGGGACGATACGAATACCGGTTTGTCATCAACAACGGCGAGTGGGCGCTGGATCCCGCCATGCCGTCAACAGACGACGGACTGGGGGATAAAAACTCCCTCGTTATCGTTCCTCCGTAGGCCCCCGCGTTACGGGCCGATTGAGAATACACGCGACGTTGCTGCGGGGCGTTGACCTTCGGAATGCATGTAACTTTTCCCCGCGTGGTTCGTCTTATGGGTGCAGCGATGAAGCATGATCAACAGCCAGATGAAGAGGCCATTATACACCAGTGCCTGGATGGAAATGCAGATTCCTACTCCGTCCTCGTCGAACGGTATAAAACTATGGTCTATAACGTGGCCTTTCGCATGGTGGGAGACGCAGATACGGCGAAGGACATCGCCCAGGAAAGCTTTCTCGCCGCGTATAAGGGCCTCAGACAGTTCAAGTTTGAATCGAAATTTTCATCATGGCTCTACCGCATCGTCCTGAATAAATGCCGGGACCATCTGCGGCTGGCAAAAGAAACTGTCACGACCGATGATATTGCCACCGTGCGCCCCGATCCCGGGCCTTCTCCGGAACAGGCCGTTGCCGCGCGGCAAAACACGGACATCCTGCAGCGGGCCCTCAAGCAGCTTCCCGCGGATTACCGCGAAGTGCTTATTTTAAAGCACATCGAGGGGCTGGATTATCAGGAGATCGCGGCCATCACGGGGGCGGGCATTCCGGCGCTCAAGGTCAGGGCGCACCGCGGGCGGGAAATGCTGAGAAAGGTTCTCGAACAATCAGGGGTGACCCATGGATAAGGAGCGGGACATCATACAGAAGGTTCTCGACGGCGACGCGGAAAATGAGGAAAAGCAGAGCATCGCCCGAAGCGTGGAATCCGACCCGGAGCTCCGAAGGGAATTCACGGGCCTCATGAACGCGGTCCGCATGCTCGAGGAGAGCGAGCGGCAGGAAGCGCCGTCCGCCTTTACCGCCGAGGTGATGAAGCGGCTTCCGCGAAGGCCGCGGTCAGCGCTCGGCAGCGTCAGGGAATTTTTGTTCGGAAGCCGCGTGCTGCGCTGGAACATGGCCACGGCGCTGACAGCCGCGGTCGTCGTGCTTGTTGCGGCGATTTCCCTTTCGCGGATGCACCGGGAACCGGCTATGACCACGGCGCCCGGCGAGCCGGTTGCCACCGTCCGGCTGACCTTTTATTCGCCCCAGGCGCGCAGCGTGGCGGTGGCAGGTGAATTCAACAAATGGAAGACTGATGCCGACGAAATGAAAAAGACCGACGGCACATGGAGCATTGATCTGAAACTGAAGCCAGGCGTTTATACCTACAGTTTCATCGTGGACGGAAAATCATGGGTGCCAGATCCCGGCGCGGAATCCTATGAAGACGACGGCTTCGGATCGCGGAACGCCGTCCTGAGGGTAATGATATGAAAGGGGAAAAGGGCATGCAAAAGCTTGCGGGAGTGGCGCTGGTCCTGTTGTTTCCCGTCTGGGCGTTCGGGGCGGAGGACCGGCACGCGGACAACATCGGCCGCGCGCTTGAAGCCTCGACGTTTTCCCGGACGGAGCAGGAAGACGTGAAGGCGAAGGCCGCTGCCGCCATAAACGCAGGGGTACCGGCTGAGGACGTGGAGATCATCGTGTCGAGGGCGGTGAGGCGTGGGGCAGGCCCCGGGACTATCAACCGCTTTCTCGAAATCGGCCTTTCCGCAAAACAATCAGGCCTTCCCGCCGGCCCTGTCCTGGACAGGATCGAGCAGGGTCTGTCGAAGGGGGTGCCTCCGGAGCGCGTCACTGCCGCCTCTGAGCGGCTTGCGGAAAAGCTCACGGCAGCCCGGCCCATCGTCGACGCTCTTATACGGAGCGGCTTGACACCCCGGCGGGGCGCCGACCGGGAGGAGGCCATCGAATCGGCCGGCCGGGCGCTCGAGAAATCCATTCCCCCTAAGGCCATCGAAGAAATGGGGGCCGCGGTCCGGAGCAAGCGGGGTTCGCTGCCGCTCTTTACCAGCGCTGCGAATGCCGCCGCCTATTTTGCCGGCAGCGGGATGTCCGCAAAAACCGCGTCGCACCTTGTTCAAAAGGCCGTGGAGCAAGGCTCTTCCGAACGCGGCCTGAATGCGATGATGCGCCGGATAGACAAAGAAATGAAACGAGGGGGCAAAGCGGAAGAGATCGCGGCGAAGATGGAACATGAGAGCATGAATGGGGGGGGCATGGGTCGTCACGACATGCAGGAGGAAATGAGAACCGAACCCGGAAAACCCGGCTCCGGCATGGGTGGTATGGGTGGCGGCATGGGAGAACACAGGAGGTGATGCGCCAAAAAACGGCAAAAGCAACACGGACATCGATCAAAACATCATATGGATAACTCGTAGACATTTTAACCACAGGAGGTAGTTGCCATGAAACGGTCAAGGTACATTCTCATCAGCGCGCTCGCGCTTTCGCTCGCCATGCTGAGCGCGGCATGGGCGGCGGAAACCAGAGAGGAGAAGACTCTCGGCAGGGAAGCTGCAAGGATCAACACTACGGCGGACAATGAGAAAGGCGAGAAAGTGGTGGTCCAGAAGCTCGAAACGGAGTTCAAGGTAACCGACGCGCAGATCCAGTCGCTTCGGGATGCGAAGTTAGGGTATGGCGAGATCGCCATTGTGTTTTCCCTTGCCCAGAAGTCGCCTGGCGGCATTACTGACGCATCTATCAACCAGGTCATGAGCCTTCGCAATACAACCCCGCCCACGGGGTGGGGCGAGGTCGCCAAAAAACTCGACGTCAAACTGGGCGCTACCATCTCTCAGGTCAAGGGCATCGGCAAGGCCGCGGCCGGAGAGGTAAAGGGTAAGGAAAAAGGCGAAAGTATGGGGAGAGAAGGAGGCCAGCACGAAGGAGTGCACGGCGAGATGGGCGGCCATGAAGGCATGGGCGGCGGAGCGGGCATGCCCCGCGGCAACGGCCGTTAAAAACAGAGTACCGACCAACAGAAGGGCTGCTTCCTTCTTTATGTGCTATATTTACAAAAGAAGGGGCGGCCCTCCTTTTTTGCACGTTAATTTTTCCCGTAAAGGAGTCAACATCATGATAATCCACAGCCTTGCGCGTCAATCGTTTCAGAAAACACTTCTGCCCCTCTTGTTGCCCTTCTTTTTTATATTTTGTTTTTCGCTCTTTTCTTCGAATGCTTTCGCCGGACTGATCCTCGGCGCCGAACTCCGGTTCACGTATGAGGACAACGTCGTCGGCCTCCTCTCGGACCAGCCGCGCGGCGCTGGCGGCGGGGGCATGGGCGGAATGTCCAT
>DASWAB010000104.1:0-1894 GCA_036391375.1 Nitrospirota bacterium | reverse complement strand
ATCACTGCCGCAGCAGTGGCAAGCCTTGCGCTGCCCCTGTACGGGCTGGCGCGAAAGCCATCAGGTTACTTCCCGCTCCTTTCCCTGTCTCTCTGGCTCATCTGGAGCGGCAAGTCCCTGGCGGAGAAAAGCTCATCCCCGTCGCGCTCTTTCCTTCTCTTCAGGAAGATAAACATTTACCTGTTCCTAATGATGACCCTGCTGACAATGGAAGGCATATTTTTTTGACTGTCATGTCCGGAACGGATGTCGCCGCGCAACGGCTCAAGCAGCTCCTGATCGCCTCCTCTCCGCTCATCGAAGAATACACGGCGGCCGTCTGCCCGACGTGCACGGACGTCTGCTGCAGGCAGAAGCACGGTCTGTACCGGGAGAGGGATATTCGGTATTTGCGAGGGCTCGGCGAAGCAGTGCCGGAGCGGGATCCGGCGAGGCCGGCTGAAGGCCCCTGTGAGGCCATGGGGCGTCACGGGTGCAGCCAGCCGCGATGGCTGCGGCCCTTCAAATGCACGTGGTATTTCTGTGAACCGCTCATCAAAGCGATGGACGAAGGCCCCCCAAAAGGAATGAGAAGGTTTTCCGCCCTGCTCCAGGAGATGATCGAATTATACGGGGAATTATCGGGCGAGACCACGTGACTCATTTCCCGAAAGGGCAGACCGGATAGCGGCAGTCCTTGCAGTGAAGACAGAGTCCGCCGTGGCCGAGTTCGGCGAGCTCCTTTCTCCCGATTTTCTCCCCGGCGAGCATGCGGGGGAGGATAAGGTCGAGAACCGTTATCTGATGGTACATCCCGCACGCGGGAATGCCGAGGATGGGAATCAGCTCAGAGTTATTAGTTTTTCGTTTTACGTTTTCTTCACTCCACGCTTTTTCAATATACCCCGCCAGCACCATCGCCCCGGGGAGCGCCGCGGCGCCGTAAGCAACATCGACAGCGCCGAGATTGCGGATGGCAAACCGCGTCACATCGTCGGGGTCCACGGACATGCCGCCGGTGGTAATGAGCAGGTCGGCCCCCGCGTTCAGCAGCTCGCGCAGCCGCCGTTCTATGATGGCAGTGTCATCGGGGGCGTAGTAGACGCCGACGATCTCGCCGCCGAAGGCCTCGACCTTCTTCGTGATCGTCGGCGCGAAGGCGTCCTTGACCCTTCCCTGGTAAACCTCGTTGCCGGTTATGACGACCCCGGTTCGGGGCTTTCTCAGCGGCTTCACCTGGATTACCGGCGACCCTGAGCGGCGGGCCGCCTCGCAAATGGAAACCGCTTCTTCGACAGTCTTTTTTTTCACTACGAGAGGAATAGCGCGAGTGCCTGCGGCCACCCGGTCTTTTTTGACCATGGTGTTGCCATGACGTGTGGCACACATGACATCGCCAAGCATATTAAACGCCAGAAGCGCGTCCCGGTTGATCTTGAGAAGCCCGTCCCGGTCCGCGATGATATTGATCTTCCCCTCGCGTGGCTCCCCTTCGATCCGCACCCCTTCTCCCATGAGCGCGGAAGCAAGCGCGGAGGCGGCCTCGTCTTCGTGCATTTCATCGGGCCCCATCGTCAGGACGAACAGATGTTCCTTGCCGAGCCGCTGAAGATGGGAGATATCCTCCACGCGAATGATATGGCCTTTTTTAAAGGCCCTGCCCTTGAACTCATCCTTGCGGATTTCCGTTACATCGTGGGCAAGGACCGTGCCGACCGCATCGACTATCGGAATGGTCCTGAACGACCCGTCGTCCATCCCCCTGCGCTCATGGTCATCACACATGCGTCTTCTCCCGTCATCTCATGAAGTTAATCCCATATGAAACACCGGATGTTCTTCCTGAAACCTTAGTGTATGGCACCGAATATCCGTATGAATCTATTGTCCACGATTTGATTCAGGCCCTCTTCCA
>DASWAB010000103.1:0-10974 GCA_036391375.1 Nitrospirota bacterium | reverse complement strand
GCGGTTTTAAAGTGGACGGCCAAATTGTTCAATGCCGCATTTTCGGTTGCCAGCTTGACGGCGGCCTCCGATGAATCCAGCCCGATGACTTCCGTGGCTCCGAAGCGCGCGGCGGAAAGCGCCCACGCGCCCACGTAGCAGAAGCAATCAAGGGTGCGCCTCCCCTGCGCGAAATCCCTGAGCGTCTGCCGGTTCTCACGCTGATCGAGAAAGAAACCGGTCTTCTGTCCTTCGAGCACATCAACACGATAGTTAATGCCGGATTCCTCGATCGTCACCGGACCGGAAACCGAGCCGTACACAACCCCTTTTTCCCGCGCCAGTCCCTCGATCTCCCGCACAGCCGCGTCATTTCTGAGCACAATCGCAGCGGGCGCGTATTCCTCCGTAAGCGCGGCAAGAATATCGTCCAAAAGGGCGTCGATGCCCGCGGTCAATGACTGGACCACGAGCGTGCCGGCGTATTTATCGACAATGAGCCCGGGCAATCCGTCGCCCTCGCTGAAGACCGCGCGGAAGGAATCGCCGAGACAGAGCCGCTTTCTCAAGACATGCGCCGAAGAGATTTTTCTTCTGAGAAAATCAAGATCGACCGGTTCCTGTTTTCGCGTGAGGAGGCGGATGGCGATGAGCGAGTGCGGGTTGATATAGCCCCTGCCGATGAAACGGCCCCCGTGGTCGAGCACGTCGACGAGCTCTCCGGGAGCGAGCCCGCCCGGCGTCCGCTCAAGCTCGTTGCTGAACACCCAGGGATGGCCACGCTGGATGCGGCGGCCTTCTTTTGGCTTGAGTTTTACGGTTTTCATGTGAGGTGGAGAGCGGCAGAGTGCGGGGCGCATGGGCCTGGCGCAAGGCCTTTGCCCTCTGCTCTCTGCGACATGCGGTATTGCTGTTACAGCCGGTTTTCGATATGCGAATCGCTTCTTAACGTCTGAAGCCAGCCCCGGTAGGTGTTTTCTATCTTCTGCTCGTAGAGGGTCTTCATGATCTCATCTTTCGCCTTTTCGAACGGTTTGGCCGGATCGCGGATTTCTTCGAGCCGGATGACTTGGAACCCTCCGGCGCACTGAAAAGGCGTTGATATCTCGCCGGGCTTAAGCGTCTTGACCGCCTCCTGAATCTCGGGGATGACCTGGTCCCGCTGCATGAAACCGAGGTCGCCGCCTTCCGCCGCGTTCTCGTTTTCCGAAAGTTCCTTCACAAGGCGGACGAAGTCCTCGCCTTTTTTTGCGCGGGCGTAGGCGGCCTCCGCGCGCGCTTTGACCGCGGCGACCTGCGCTGCTGTTGCGTTATCGGCCACCCGGAAGAAGAGCTGCCGCATCCGGATTTCCTCGGGCAGCGAGTAGTTTTTTCTGTTGTTCTCATAGAACGCGCGGGCTTCTGCCTCGTCAATGGCGACGCCCGAGCGCACATACTTGTTGAACACCCGTGAAAGCGTCATCTGCTCCCGAAGGTCCGTCTTGTACTGATCGAGCGTGAGCCCTTCCCTGGCCAGGGCGGCATCAAATTGTTTGCCGTCCAGGTTGTTCCGTTTCATGATATCGGCGAGCGCATCGGCCAGTTCCTTGTCCGTCACATCCAGGCCCGCGCGCTTCGCCTCCGCCATCTGAAGCTTCCGGTTGATCATGTCCTCGAGAAGCTGCCGCTCGTCCTGCTTGCCCTCGGTTTTTCTCAGCGACTCTTCCCGCTCAAGATCGCTCAGCGTAATGATTTCGTTGTTCACCACCGCGATCACCCGGTCCACGACCGCCGACGCGCCCGTTGTATTGCGGGCGCCGAAGGAAAAAAGCAGGATGATGCTGGTGAAAAATAAAAAGATGCCCTTGCCCACGTCTTCGCTCCCTGTCTTGTGTTTGCCGCCTTTTTCTATTGCCTTTTGGCGGCGAGTTTATTATTATCTCCTACATCTTATGAAAAAATATTTTCTTTCACTCGCTCTCGTGCTGAGCCTCGCGCTTCCTGCCGCGGCAGGCGATCTTCCGCAGCAGGAAGAAGAAATCACCATCGCGGCGGTCGGCGACATCATGTTGGGCGGCAGGGCCGAGCCCTTCCTTATGGAGTTCGGCCCGGGCTATCCCTTCACCGAAGTGTCTCCCGTTCTCCGAAAGGCCGATGTCGTCGCGGGAAACCTTGAGTCGTCCGTCTCGACCCGCGGCACCGCAGTGGAGAGCAAGAAATTCACGCTCCGGGCAGGGCCCCTTGCCGCGCAGGCGCTCAAACAGGCCGGCGTCCGCGTGGTATCGCTTGCGAACAACCATTCCATGGACTTCGGTCCACTCGCCCTGGAGGACACCCTGTCGCACCTGGATGAGAACGATATCCTCTACTCCGGCGCGGGAATGGACCTCGATGACGCCCGCTCGCCCGCGATCATAAAAATAAAAGGAAGGACCCTTGCCTTCCTTTCGTACTCCCTCACCTTTCCCCTTGAGTTCTTCGCGTCTCCGGGCCGGCCCGGGACCGCGCCGGGATATGCGGAATTCGTGAAGGCGGACATCGAGAAGATCAGGCCGGCGGCGGACATCGTCGTCGTCTCGTTCCACTGGGGGGCGGAACTCATGACCGCCGCCAAAGACTACCAGGTCGAGCTCGGACATCAAGCCATCGACTGGGGCGCCAATCTCGTGCTCGGCCACCATCCGCACGTGCTCCAGGAGCTCGAACTGTACCACGGCAAGCTCATCGCTTACAGCCTCGGTAACTTCGTATTCGGATCGGAAAGCAACCGTACGAATACCGGCATGATACTCCTTTTGACGTTCCGGGGCAAGGATCTCGTTCGGGTGGAGGCAGTGCCGCTGGACGTGAACAACTATCGGGTGAAATACCGGCCGCGCATCCTTACGGGCAAGGCTGCCGACCTCGCGCTGGAGAGCATCAACTCGGCGTCAGAACGGTTTAAGACAAAACTGGACATCGCAAACGGCGCCGGAACGATCCTGCTCACTGCGCCGGAGGCGGTGACCCGCGCTTCCGCGACACAGCGTTAAAGCTTTTTTCCGCCTTTCACCGCTCCAGCGCCTGGTAATTCACCTCGAACTTGGTCCTCGTGCGGAGCCCTTCGAGCCAGCGCTTGTACCGCATGTCTATCTTTTCCCGCCGAAGCTTTTCGGCTATCTCCTTATACGCTTCATCCATGCCCGCCTTGCCCGCATGCCGCCTGTCTTCGAGTTTGAAGATATGGAACCCGTAGGGGCTTTTCACGATATCGCTTATCCCGCCCTTTGGCAGGCTGAAAACGACATTGAACTCGGCCGGCATCTCGCCCATCGCAAAATAGCCGAGGTCGCCGCCGTTTTCCGATTCCGGCGCGGTGGAATACTTCCGCGCCAGGGCGGCGAAATCGCCCTTCCCCTGAAGAAGCGCTTTCACCTCCTTGGCTTCCTCTAAGGTGGCGACCACGATCTGGCGTACCCGCACCTGATCGGGCCTTTCGAACTCCTGGGGATGCTCGTTATAATAACGCTTCACTTCGGCGGGCGACGCGGATGCGCCCCTGTTCACCTCACGCGCAATCAGCCGCTCGATCATCATGTCTTCCCAGACATCGGCCTTCCACTTCTCGAAATCGACCCCCTGGCCGGAAAGGTCCTCCTGCACGTCCTTGCCGTGTTCGGCGCGGAGCGTCTCGATGCGCTTGTCGATTTCAGGCGGCGCGATCTTGATCCGCTTCCGCTGGGCCTCGCGCAGAAGCATGGTGCGCTCGATCAGGCGGTTGAGAAAATCCTCCTTCACCGCGCGCTCTGTTTCGCGCTCCGGCTTGAACCCTGCCCGGGAAAACCGCTCCAGAAACTCAGCCAGCGTGATGGGGTCGCCGTCAACAGTGGCCACGATTCTCACGTTCGGCGAAACCGCGTTTTCGGGCGGAGGGGGTTTTTCCTCGGCCTTGTTCTTGCAGGAAAAAAATATAAGCCCCAAGAGCAGCGCCGGGGCTGTATATTTTGTGATACGCGGGATATTCATCGCTGCCGTTATTTTGCGGCCGGCGGCGTCGGCGCTGTTGTTACATGCATGCTGGACAGGTCAGTGGACTGCTGGGACATCGCCTGGGTAAACGATGCAATCGCCGCATCGAGCGCCTTGTCGTTCACGGAGATGGCTGCCTTGGCCTTGAGCCCTTTCGCGTAGTCGAGGTATATGTCCCGCCGCTTTTCCTGCCACAATCTCATCTTGAGCTGCGGCTCAACCTCTTTGAGGCTCAACTGTTTCCCCGCCGGCGTGTGGATCAGGGCCTTGTTCTTCTCGTAATATGCCTTGATTTCCTCGTCCGTGGGAGCGGGAACCTTGTTCAGCTTGTCGCCGATTTCCTTCTTCAACACACTGTTAAAAAGCTCGTTTCTGGCCGCATCCTGGAGCTGTTGCTCGATCTTCTTTTTATAGTCCTCCAGCTCTTTTCTGTGCGCCTCCATGCTTTTCTTGAATTCGGCGTCCTTGTCCAGGCCCAGCCTCTTTGCCTCCTGGATCACGAGCTCGATGCCGATGAGGTCGTCAAGGAAGTCCTTGCGCGCCTTGGGGTCTTGTGCGACGGCCTGCTGCATCTGCGGCGTAAGTTCACCGAGCTGACGCTTGAAATCCGTCTCGGTGATCCCGGAGCGGTTTACTTTTGCCAGTACTGCGCCGCCGGAACCCTTGCCGCAACCGGTTGCAAGAATGACGAGTGCGAGGAGCGATACCGCCATTGCCGTTTTGAGCATCTTCATAAATGATTCCCTCCGGTGTGTTTATTTACTCCGTTCGGGAGCCGCCGTTCCGGTGAGAATACAACGCCCTTACATAATCGTGGAGAACAACGCTCTCTCACGGAGTTTGTTTTTTCTTAAGGATTTCTGGATATGCGCAGATGTGCAGAGACCATCATTTATAACATAATTACCGTAGTTCCTGCAAGCACTTTTTCACCGCTTCCGACGCGGTCCGGAGCGACCCGTCGGGAAGCGCGATCCGAAGCGTATATTCGGGAATAAACGTGACTCTCCCTTTGTTCCTTTTGAGAAGGGCGATGACTCGTTCCGGAGAAATGCCCGAGCCTTCGGCAAACGTGATGGTTGCCGCGTCCTTGCCCGCGTCGATCCGGGCGGCCCCCCCTTTTTTTGCGGTGATCTTGAGGCCCATGATTTCAATAAGATTCGCGGCGGGTTCGGGCAGCTCGCCATAGCGGTCTCGAAGCTCCTCGCGGAGCCCGCGCAGTTGCAGCGCGTCGGCAATGCTCGATATTTCCTTGTACGCCGCGAGGCGCAGGCTCACGTCGCCGATGTAGTCCTCGGGGATGAAGGCGGACGCGCGGAGGTTGATCTGCGTGTCGGGCTCGGGGGCGGTCTCCTCGCCACGCAGCTCCGCCACGGCCTCTTCCATCATCTGGGTGTAGAGATCGATGCCGACGGCGGCGATGTGGCCGGACTGCTGTTTGCCCAAGAGGTTCCCTGCCCCGCGCGTCTCGAGGTCCTGCGCCGCGATGCGGAAGCCCGCGCCGAGTTCGGAGAGCTCCTGGATGGCCCGCAGCCGCTTCCGCGCGACATCGGAGAGCGACTCGTCCGCAGGGGCAAGGAGGTAGGCGAAGGCCTTTTGGCGGCTCCGTCCCACGCGGCCTTTGATTTGATAAAGGTCCGCGAGACCGAAGCGGTCGGCGCGGTTGATGATAATGGTGTTCGCCGTAGGGATGTCGATGCCGGACTCGATGATCGTCGTAGTCACGAGCACGTTAAGCTCGCCCTTGATGAACCGGGACATGACATCCTCGATCTCATGCTCCTTCATC
Organism: Nitrospirota bacterium; assembly: GCA_036391375.1. Classification (GTDB taxonomy): domain Bacteria; phylum Nitrospirota; class UBA9217; order UBA9217; family UBA9217; genus DASWAB01. The sequence goes on along the minus strand of DASWAB010000103.1, from coordinate 5,219 downwards.
TGGCCGTGCGCCACGCCGACCTTCGCCTCGGGCGCCAGATTCTGAATAAAATCGGCCATGCGTTCGATGCCCTGGACGCGGTTGTGCACGAAGAAAACCTGGCCGCCGCGGCCCAGCTCGAGCATGATCGCTTCGCGGATCACCCGCTTGCCGAAGCGCGCGAGCGCCACCTGGATGGACTGCCGGTCGAGGGGCGGCGTCTGGATGATCGAGAGGTCGCGCAGCCCCGCGAGAGACATGTGGAGCGTTCGCGGGATGGGCGTGGCCGTAAGCGTAAGCACGTCGACCAGTTTTTTAAATTCTTTGATCCGCTCCTTGTGCTTTACGCCGAACTTGTGCTCTTCGTCCACCACGAGGAGGCCCAGGTTCTGAAAGACGATGTCCTTCTGGAGCAGCCGGTGCGTGCCGATCACGATGTCGACCGTCCCGCTCTTCAGGCCCCGGAGCGTCCCCTGCTGTTCGGATTTCGAGCGGAACCGGGAGAGCATCTCCACTTTGACCCCGAAGGGCGCAAGCCGCTCGGAAAAAGTGCGATAGTGCTGGTCCGCAAGAAGCGTCGTGGGCACGAGGACCGCCGCCTGCATCCCGTCCTCCACGGCCTTGAACGCCGCCCGAAGCGCGACCTCTGTTTTTCCGTATCCCACGTCGCCGCACACGAGCCGGTCCATGGGCCGCTCTCGTTGCATGTCCGCAAGGACGTCCTCGATGGCCTTCTGCTGGTCCGGCGTCTCCTCGTAGGGGAAGGCCGCCTCGAACTCGCGGTAGAGATTATCGGGCTGGGTAAAGGGCGCGCGGCTCTGGGCCTCGCGCGCGGCGTAGATGGCTACGAGCCCGCGCGCCATTTCGAGGATGTCCTTCTTGACCTTCGCCTTCGTCCTGGCCCAGGCAGGCGCGCCGAGGCGGTCGAGCTTCGGGGCCGAGCCTTCGACGCCGATATACTTTTGCACCTTGTCGAGACTGTAAAGCGGGACATGGAGTTTGGCGTCGGGTTCGTAGCGGAGGGAAAGGAAATCGGTCTCGAAGCCGTCGACGTTGATGTGCGTGAGCCCCTGATATTCGCCCACGCCGTAGTCCGCGTGCACCACGAAATCGCCGGGTTTGAGCTCTTTGAATGTCGAAAGAAAGGGCGCGGCTTTTGACGGCCGCGCCCCGCTTTTCGGTGGATGTATCTTTCTGCCGAAAATCTCTTCCTCGGTAATGAAGGTAAGGCCGAGCTCCTGCCACGCGAACCCCTCCGTGAGCCTGTCGATCATTATTGCAACAGGCCAGGGGCCACGGTCCTGCTCCGGCATCGTCGAGCCGAGCACAGCGCCGAGGCCGTATTCCTGGAAAAGTTTCTTCAGCCGAAGTGCGGCTTCGTCGGTCCCACTGACGATCGCGACACGGTTAAAATCCCGGAGCCTGCGAAGTTTCTCCACGAGCCCTGCCATCGTGCCTTCTACAGGCTCCTCCCGCTTCTCATCCCGACCTCGATCTACCGGCTTCGTGAGCCGGACGTCGAGCCAGGCAGCGGATTTCGTGTCCATGCGATATCCGCCTCCGGACCCGAGGAGCGGAAGATCGATCGTCGGAAAATCGGCAAAACCGGCATCAAAGCTTTGCCGGTCAAGGTAGAATGCAGAGGCTTCCGGCAAGGTTCTTCCCTCGCCGAGCTCTTCCCTTCTCCCCGCCTCGATCTTTCGCTCCTGCTCGTCGAGCTCTTTCGCAAGATCATCGGGCTCGATGCGCACGAAAAGGCTGTTCTTCGGCGCAAACTGGAACGCGCTTTCCATGGTATAGAAGAACGGAGCAAGGAATTCTCCCCCCGGAGGCAGGATGCCCTGCTTTACCTGATCAAGCAGCGGCTCGCCGTCACTCCCTGCTGCTCCGCCTTTCTCCGCGATTAATTCTTTTTTGAACTGTTCTATCCCCTTCTCGCTCACGATGAGCTCCCGCACGGGAAGCACGACGGCCTCTTCGATCTCCGCCGTGGATCGCTGCGTCTCGGGATCGAAGGCCCGCAGGGATTCGATGGCGTCGCCGAAGAATTCCACCCGCACGGGATTTTCGTAGAGCGGAGAGAAAAAATCGACGATTCCCCCTCTTCTGCTGAACTCTCCCACGCGGGTAACGAGCGAGGCCGGCTCGTAGCCCGTCGAAGCCAGCGCGGCGGCGAGGCTGTCGGGATCAATATGCGACATCGTGGTGATCGTTTTTACGGAATCGGCGAACAAATCAAAGGGTGGGAGCTTCTGCATCTGAGACTGGACCGGTGCGACATAAATCCCCGGCGCGCCCGAGATCAGGTTATAGAGGAAGCGCATGCGCTCACCCACCGTGCGGCTGTCCGGCGAGTCGGCCTCAAAGGGCAGGACCCCCCAGGAGGGAAAGAGAATCGGGAGGGTTTTCGATTCCGCCTTTTTCTCTTTTCTCTCTGCGTCCTCTGTGGTAAAAAGCCTTTCCCTCCCCACGAAGAACTTCAGATCCTCGATAAGCGCTTGAGCGGCGTCCTCGGAAGGGGTGACGACGATGATGGGCCTTTGCGACTCCCTCTGGAGGCCGAATAAAAAGAGGGCCTTGGAGGCCCCCCAGAGTTCGCTCACTTCGATGATCTTTTTCCCCGCCCGGATATCACTCAGTACCGGCAGGATGATGTCGCGAAGATTCTTCATGGAAAAAATACTATAACACAGCGCGCTGGAGCAATGCAACAGGGGAGCGGCCCGATGATCGCAATTAAGCTTGATTAGGCCTGCTTTCTCGGATACAATCGTTTAAGGATGAGCGCGGAAAAAAAGGAAAAGGCAAAAGCTGCCGCATGGTTTCTCTATATCGTGAAGTGCAGCGACAATACGCTCTACACCGGCGTAACAAATGACGTGTCCCGACGCCTTGCCCGGCACAACAGCGGCGTTGCCTCGCGCTATACCCGAAGCCGCCTGCCGGTTGAACTGGTCTACCACGAGCGCTGCAGCGGACGCTCGGGCGCGCTGAAAAAGGAACATGCCATAAAGCTGCTCTCACGAAGGGAAAAAGAATTGTACATCAAGACAAAATCAACCATGCGGGTTTCCAGGAGAAAATCTCCGGAATGAACGGCGCGCGGGCGGCGGGTATCTATCCCGCCGCATACCTCGATTCAACGGGGGTCTTGCCGGGCGTTTTTGTTACGGCATGATCTTTATTCGCGCTTGCATGCTCTAAAATTTTAAAAACCGACTCAATGCTTTCTTCCGCGCCTATGCCCTTTGCAATCTCCCCGGCCGTAAAGTCTGCGCCTGGATTGTTCCTCAAAAATGATAGGACCTCACCCTGGAGCGTGATGACCGACCCGGCCATCTTCTTGCCCGCCTCGACCCCCGGCTGATGGTAGGCGTTGATGTTCACGAGCGATGCGTAGAACCCCACTGCCCGTTCGTACAGGGCGATGAGGGCGCCGATCGACCGCGCATCGAGCTTTTCGATGGTAATCGTGAGGGACTCGCGGCCGTTCTCGTAAAGGGCGTTGCGCGTACCCAAGAGGAACGCGTGAAGATAATCGCCGCTCGTCACTCCCGGCTCGACTTCGATTGACTTCCCGTCATGGTCGTGAAGCACCTCGATGAACGTCGCGAAAAAATTATTCACGCCCTCGCGGAGCTGCTGAACATAGGCGTGCTGGTCCGTCGTACCCTTGTTGCCGTAAACCGCGATTCCCTGGTTGGTGACTCTGCCCTGCAGGTCTTTTTCCTTGCCGAGAGACTCCATCACGAGTTGCTGGAGGTATTTCGGGAAAAGGACGAGGCGGTCTCTATAAGGCAGGATCACCATGTCTTTTATTCCCCGTCCTCCGGTGGCGTGATACCACGAGAGGGCAAGGAGCGCGGCCGGGTTGGATTTGGTATCTCTTGTTCTGGTAACTTCGTCGCAGAGGGCCGCTCCTTTTAATAAATCTACTATATTAATACCCTGAAGCGACATCGGCAAAAGCCCGACAGGAGAGGTTATTGATGTCCTCCCACCAACCCAGTCCCACATTGGAAATCTGGCCAGCCAACCGTCATTTATTGCTATTTTATCAAGCTTGCTCCCCACTTCGGTAACAGCTACGGCATGCCTTTCGAAAGATAGCCCTGCCGTCTTAAACGCCGCCGCCACTTCCTGCATCCCGTTTCTTGTTTCTATTGTGCCGCCGCTCTTTGAGATGATGATTACAAGGGTATTTGCAAGACCTTCGCCTATCCCGGCAAGGACCCGATCAATCCCATCTGGATCGGTGTTATCTAAAAAATGAGGCTTCATTTTATCGGCTGTCGTGCTGAGGGCGTCAGCGGCAAACTGCGGACCCAGCGCCGATCCGCCGATGCCGATGCTGAGCATTCTGGTAAAGCGCTCGCGTTTCCGGGGATAGATCTTCGCGGCATGCACCGCGAAGGTAAAGTCCTTTACTTGCTGAAGAGCGTCCTTGATTTTCTTGTCAATTTCTTCTGATGGCGCGAGGCCTGGCGCCCTGAGCCAGTAGTGGCCGACCATGCGGTTCTCATCGGGATTGGCGATGGCGCCTGCCTCGAGGGCCTCCATGGCCGCATAGGCGGTCTGCATCTTGGGCTCAAAGCGCTCGAAAAAATTATCGGCAAAGTTCATCCTGCTCACATCGAGCGTCAGCCCGATCGACGGGCAATTGCAGATCTGATTTTTATACCGTTCCCACAGCGGTTTGTTGTTCATAGTTTTCGCCCCGCGGAGATCGCGGAGAATGGCCCACCATCAGGTGCGCTTACTCTCCCTTCCCGTATACCGCGCGGATCCTTCGTCCGAGTTCGCGCAGCGCGTCGGAAAATTTCATGCCCTGATCCATGAGCTCGCGTACTACTTCGGCCTTGCTCAACTCCGCGATCGCGCCGTCGTTCTCATCGACGATTTCACAGGCGTTCTCTCCTTTGTCAAGCTGTTGCCCGATACAGGCTTCGAGTTGTTCCGCGGAGTACTTTTCGACGATCTTTTTTAGATCCTGGCTCTTCATGGCAGGGACGGTATGTAAAATTATTTTATCACAAAATTAAGGGGCAGGGGAAATTTATCCGCACGGGTGATAAGTGGAGCCTCCCTGCGGGAGCCGGGGGATGCCAGGTCGCGGAATTACTTTCGGGAATTTCTGCAATGGCGATTTTTTCAATTGCATTTTGCTGAAAAAGGTGTTTTTTACCTTCCTCCCTTTATGGTAATATACGCGCATGTTTGACCAGGACACAATATGCGCG
>DASWAB010000102.1:0-6417 GCA_036391375.1 Nitrospirota bacterium | reverse complement strand
CTCAGGGAGAGGCGATTTGCCGCCGATCAGCTTGTACCGCTCGGCGACAGCGGCGACAAGCGGGGCAGGCGCCGGCCGTCCCAGAAAAGCGGTCATGAAGGGCCCGACCTCGTCGAGGCTTCGCGGCCCGCCAAGGGCGATGAGTATGACGGCAGTGTGGGACATAGACATAATAGAAATGACGTGGCAAGTAACAAGGCGGCATCATCAGGCGGTCGCTTCGTGCCCCTTGCTGCATGACCCTATCTTTTGCTCATCTCATGCGTCGCATTGATGAACTCTGCCGCGTTCTCGAGCGGCGTCTGCTGCAGGATGCCGTGCCCGAGGTTCATGATGTGGCCGTTCCTGCCGCCGGCCCGGTCGAGGATGTCCTTCGTTCTTTTTCTGATGAATTCCCGGGAGCCGAAGAGCGAGACGGGATCGAGGTTTCCTTGCACGGCCTTGCCGAAGCCGACCCGTTTCCAGGCGGCGTCCAGGTCGCAGCGCCAGTCGAGTCCGATCACGTCCCCGCCGGCTTCGGAGACCATTTCGAGCAAATGCGAGGCGCCGTGGGCGAAGTGGATGAGCGGGACGGTCTTTTTTATGCCCGCGATCACGTTCTTCTGGTGCGGCAGCACAAACTCGCGGTAGTCGCTCGGCCCCAGGGCGCCGACCCAGGAGTCGAAAATCTGGGCCGCCTGCGCGCCGGCGTCGATCTGGGCGTTCAGATAGTTGATGACGACTCCGGTCAGGTGCTCCATGAGCCTGTGCCAGGTCTTCGGCTCCGCAAACATCATGGCCTTGGCGTGCTCGTAGTTTCTTGACCCGCCGCCCTCGATGATATATGAGGCCAGCGTGAAGGGCGCCCCGGAAAAGCCGATGAGCGGCACCTTCCCGCCGAGTTCCCTGAGCGCGATCCTGATGGCCTTCATGAGATATTCGATCTGGGTCGCCGCGTCGATCGGCTTGAGCTTCTGAACGTCCGCCATCGTGCGCACGGGGTTGCCGATTACCGGGCCTTCGCCCTTGGCGAATTCGAGGCCGATGCCCATGGGTTCGAGCGGCAGCAGGATGTCCGCGAAGATGATGGCCGCGTCGATCTCGTAGCGCCGCAGGGGCTGGATCGTCACCTCGGCGGCGACCTCCGGCGTCTTGCACATTTCGAGAAACGTGTGCTTCGCGCGGATTTCCCGGTACTCCGGCAGGTATCTCCCCGCCTGGCGCATCATCCATACCGGTGTGCAATCGACATCTTCCCGCCTGCATGCCTTTAAAAACCTGTCTGCTCTGGACATTCATGATCTCCTAAGAATAGTGTTCTCAACGCAGAAGGCGCAGAGTAAAAAAAAACGAGAAACCGGCAAAACCATGTTTTGTCCGGCAGCGCATGAGTGACTACTATAGTATTTTACGCGGGAAAACTCAAGGGATTTTTCGGGAACGTTCGCCGGCACAGGCATTCGGACAGCCGGATTTTTTTGCAGACTTGCCTTGAAGATGTTGCTTACTCCGTTTCGCAGGGCGGCGTTTTTTCTTTCAGTTTGGCGAGCCGCGCAGGGGTGAGTTCGGTCTGCAGGGCATAGCCGGATTTTGCCTGAGCGTCGTTTTTCTTCATCAGAAGCCACTCCTTACCTGTGCCGCGGGGAAGCCCCTTCATACGTGCGAGCGCAAAGGCGCCCTTCAGTTTTCTGCCCCTGAGTTCGAAACTGAGCTTTCCGTTGTCGAGCAATTCTTTTGGGTCCCCGGTCTCCAGGGGGACAAATTCCCCGGTGTCCCACACCACCACGGGTCCGGCTCCGTATTGTCCATCGGGGATGATGCCCTCGAAATCGATATACTCGACCGGATGATCCGGAACCATAACGGCGAGACGCTTGTCGGCCGGGTCCATCGACGGGCCTTTGGGAATCGCCCAGGACTTGAGCGCGCCGGCAATCTCGAGCCGGAAGTCGTAGTGAAGCCTTTTGGCCTTGTGCTCGTGGACGACGAATTTCAACGTTTTGGCAGGCAAGTTATTCCTTCTCTTTCCAAAAATTTCTTGACAAAACTGATTGTAATCTATAATATTTTATCTTCACCGGAGAAGCCGTCGCCGTTCATGCATTAAGTTTACATCACGCAAGGATCGTTTGTCTATGATCAAACTCTACAATACGCTCACCGGGAAAAAAGAGGAGTTCGTCCCCATCCATCCGGGCAAGGTGCTTATGTACGCCTGCGGGGTGACGGTCTACGATTACTCGCACCTGGGGCACGCGCGTGGCGCCGTTTCCTTCGACCTGATCCAGCGGTACTTCCGGCGCAAAGGCTTCGAGGTGAAGTATGTGAGGAACTTTACCGATGTGGACGACAAGATCATCAACCGGGCCAAGGAAGAGGGCATCTCCGCCGCCGAGGTTGCGCGAAAATATATCGACGCATACCAGGAGGACATGAAGCGCCTGGGGGTGGGCAGGGCTGATGTGGAGCCCAAGGCAACGGAGCATATCCCCGAGATGATCGAGGTCATCAAGGGCCTCGTGGACAAAGGCCATGCGTATGCGCTCGACGGGGACGTCTACTTTCGCGTGGCGAGTTTCAAGGATTACGGCAAGCTCTCGAAGCGCAACCTCGAGGACCTGAAAGCGGGCGCGCGGGTGGAGGTCGATGAGCGCAAGCACGACCCTCTCGATTTCGCGCTCTGGAAGGCGTCAAAGCCGGGAGAGCCCGCCTGGGACAGCCCGTGGGGGCCCGGCAGGCCCGGCTGGCATATCGAATGCTCCGCAATGGGGTTCAAACATTTAGGCGAGACCTTTGACATCCATGCCGGCGGCAAGGACCTCATCTTTCCGCATCATGAAAACGAGATCGCCCAGAGCGAGGCCTATTCGGGCAAGAAATTCGTAAACTACTGGATCCACAACGGCTTTGTCAACATCAATGCGGAAAAGATGTCCAAGTCCCTCGGGAATTTCTTTACGATCCGCGATATCCTCGACCAGTACGACGCCGAGGTGGTGCGGCTGTTCCTCCTTTCGACGCATTATCGAAGCCCCATCGATTTTTCGGATGTGAACCTCAAAGACGCCCGCGCAGGCCTTGATCGTTTCTACACCATGAAGGAGGGAATCCTGAAATTCCTCGCCGGCAGGAAGGCGTCTTCCGCGAGGCCGGAAGATGTCGTCGAGGTCGCGGACCGTCCCCTGTATCAGAAGATGGTGAACCTGCCGAAAGCCTTTGAAGAGTCCATGGACGATGATTTCAACACCGCTTTCGCCATCGGGCTGATTTACGATCTCGTGCGCGACGTTAACAAGTTTCTTGCGGAGGCGGATCAAAAACAGGAGGACGCCGCCTTCCTCATTCTGTCCGCGGCGAAGAGCGCCTTTGACAACGTGGGCCGGACCCTGGGGCTGTTTACCCGGGACCCCGAAGAGTGGTTCCGGGAGGGCAGGCTGGCGGACAGCAAGGTCACGCTTTCCGTCGAAAAGATCGAGGAACTTGTCCACCTCCGGAACGAGGCCCGCGCGCGCAAGGACTGGGCCGAGGCGGATAGAATTCGCAAGATGCTCGATGACGGCGGCGTTGAGCTTTTCGACCGGGCGGACGGCACGGTCTGGAAGCCGAAGTAGTCCCTCAGAGCCGCCCAATCCCCGCGTGTCACATTACGAGCTTGCCATCTCCAGCCTATGCAAAGAGACAAAATAATCGGAGTCAATCCCGTGGCCGAAGCGCTCAAGGCCGGCAGGCCTGTTCAGCGGCTGCTGATCGCGGAACAGCGAAAATCGGACCGGGAAGTGAGGGAAATCATCCGGCTCGCCAGGGACAGGGGCATCGAGGTGAGGATCACGAGCCGCGACGCATTGAACCGCGAGGCGCCCAATGCTCTCCATCAGGGGCTGATCGCAATTGCTGCGGCGAGGGAATATGCGTCGCTTGACGACATTCTCCGCCTGCCCGCGCAAAAAGGGCAGACGCCCCTTTTTCTCGTCCTCGACGGCGTCGAAGACCCGAGGAACCTCGGCGCCATCCTCCGGACTGCCGAGGCGGCGGGCGTCCATGGCGTCATCGTTCCGGAGCGGAGGTCGGCCGGCCTCACGGAGACGGTTGCCAAGACGTCCGCCGGCGCCCTGGAATATGTGCCGGTGGTCAGGGTCGTGAATGTCGTGAACACCATCGAAGACCTTAAGAAAGCCGGCGTCTGGGTTGTCGGCGCCGAGGCGGACAGCGACACCATTTACTGGGACGCGGATGTTGCCGGGCCGACCGCGATCGTGCTGGGCGGAGAAGAAAAGGGCATCCGCAGGCTGGTGCGGGAGCGATGCGATTATGTCGTGTCTCTGCCCCTCATGGGGCGGATCAATTCCCTGAATGTATCCGTGGCCGCCGGGGTTTTGCTCTATGAGGTCCTCCGGCAGAGGCGGGGGAAGAGCAAAAACACTACTTCGCCGGCCCTTGTTGTGTAATTTCCGCTATTTTCGGAAACGCTGATGATAAACATCTTTTTACTTGACAAGATCAGGCATATTTTTTTATAATGACTATTCTTTGGCTGTGGATATGAGTGTATCATCCCGAAATATTGCAATATTATAATAATTCCGATTATTGATTGCCGTAAGGAAAGATAATTTTGCTGCTTTAAATATTTGGTTGAACGGTTTTTGGCGAGTGTCCGAAAGGTTCTGCCACCGTAACTCAGTTGGTAGAGTAGCTGATTTGTAATCAGCCTGTCGGGGGTTCGAGTCCCTTCGGTGGCTCCATTCAAGATTCAGTTTTCCTTAAAAACAGCAGGAGGTAACCGTACCGTCTCTGGGGAGGTGCCCGAGTGGCCAAAGGGAACAGACTGTAAATCTGTCGGCGTCAGCCTACGGAGGTTCGAAACCTCCCCTCCCCACCAGTCTTAAAAGCAGATTAAACCGTTTGAACGTTTAAACGGTTTCAGAGTCATGCGGGAATAGCTCAGCTGGCTAGAGCGCCAGCCTTCCAAGCTGGGGGTCGCGGGTTCGAATCCCGTTTCCCGCTCCATTAATCCATTGAAACAGGCTGAGCGTTCAAGCGTTTAAACTGTTCGGCAGCGCCCATGTAGCTCAGTAGGTAGAGCACATCCTTGGTAAGGATGAGGTCAGCGGTTCGATCCCGCTCATGGGCTCCAGAAAGATTAAAGAGCAATGAACGATAAGGATTAAGCAAAGGGACTCAGTTCGGTTATTTTTCGGTTTACTTTGTTAATTTTTAGTTTCCATCCGAGGAGGGCGCATGGCAAAGGCGAAATTTGAGAGGACCAAGCCCCACGTGAACGTGGGCACCATCGGCCACGTAGACCACGGCAAGACGACCCTGACGGCAGCCATCACGAAGGTGCTGGCATTCAAGAACATGGCGAACTTCGTTGCCTACGACCAGATCGACAAGGCCCCGGAAGAACGTGAGCGCGGCATCACGATCGCCACGGCGCACGTGGAATACCAGACCGACAAGCGTCACTACGCCCACGTCGACTGCCCCGGCCATGCCGACTACGTCAAGAACATGATCACCGGCGCGGCCCAGATGGACGGCGCCATACTGGTGGTGTCCGCCGCCGACGGCCCCATGCCCCAGACCAGAGAGCACATCCTTCTGGCCCGCCAGGTCGGGGTGCCGTACATCGTCGTATACATGAACAAGACCGACATGGTCGACGACCCCGAGCTCATCGAGCTGGTCGAACTGGAGATCCGGGAACTGCTGTCCAAATACCAGTTCCCCGGCGACAAGACCCCCATCGTCAAGGGGAGCGCGTTAAAGGCCCTCCAGAGCGACAGCAAGGACATCAATGCCCCCGAGTACAAGAGCATCATGGAGCTCATGGACGCCATCGACAGCTACATCCCCGAGCCCAAAAGAGACATCGACAAGCCCTACCTCATGCCCATCGAAGACGTCTTCTCCATCGCCGGGCGTGGCACCGTCGTCACCGGCAGGGTCGAGCGCGGGATCGTCAAGGTCGGCGATGAAATCGAGATTGTGGGCATCAAGCCCACCCAGAAGACCGTGGTCACGGGCGTCGAGATGTTCCGGAAGCTTTTGGACCAGGGGCAGGCCGGAGACAACATCGGCGTCCTGCTTCGGGGCGTCAAGAAAGAAGATGTGGAGCGCGGGATGGTCCTGGCCAAGCCGGGTAGCATCACCCCCCACACCAAGTTCAAGGCCGAGGCGTATGTGCTGAGCAAGGAAGAAGGCGGCCGGCACACGCCGTTTTTCAACGGGTACCGCCCGCAGTTTTACTTCCGGACGACGGACGTGACGGGGGTGGTAAAGCTTGCCGAGGGAGTGGAGATGGTAATGCCCGGCGACAACATGAGCTGCAGCGTCGAGCTCATCACGCCCATCGCCATGGACAAGGAGCTTCGGTTCGCCATCCGGGAGGGCGGCCGGACCGTGGGCGCGGGCGTCATCACCGAAGTGATCGAGTAA
>DASWAB010000101.1:0-6169 GCA_036391375.1 Nitrospirota bacterium | reverse complement strand
GCGAACTTGCAGTCGGGGTAATTTGAGCAGGAGTAGAACGCCTTCCCGTAGCGGGAGCGGCGCTCGACGAGCTTGCCGCCGTCTTCCGGGCAGGCCACGCCCGTCGACATGCCCTGCGTGTATTTGCACTCCGGGTACCGGGAACAGGCGAGGAACTTTCCGAACCGGCCCCGCTTGACAACCATGGGAGAATTGCATTTGGGGCAGATTTCGTCGGTGGTCTCCTCCGGCGCCGCCTCGACATCGCCGTTTTCCTTGCGCACGAACGGCTTGGTGTTCTTGCAGTCGGGATATCCGCTGCACGCCAGAAACTGGCCGTTCCTCCCCCACTTGATGATCATGGGCTTGCCGCATTTTTCGCAGGCAATGTCCGTGGGGGTCTGCTCGGCCTTGAAATTCTTCATTTCCGCCTGGGCTTTTTCCAGGCTCTCGCTGAAGGGCGTGTAAAAATCCCGGACGGCCGAGACCCAGGGCATCTGCCCCTCTTCGATCTTGTCGAGTTCCTCTTCCATTTTGGCGGTGAATGCAACGTCCATCACCACCGGGAAATGATTCACGAGCAGGTCGTTCACGAGCACGCCGAGTTCCGATGGCCGGAACTTGTTCTCCATTTTCGTCACGTAGTCGCGGTCCTGGATGGTCGAGATGATCGCGGCGTAGGTGCTCGGCCTGCCGATGCCTTTTTCCTCGAGCGTCTTGACGAGCAGGGCCTCGGAATAACGCGGCGGCGGCTGGGTAAAATGCTGTCTGGGATCGAGCTTGATCAGGCTGAGCTTTTCCCCTTCGGTGAGCGGAGGCAGCACGGCCTCGCCGTTCTCGTCCTCGGAGGACTGCTGGTCCTCCGACTTCTCTTCCATGTATACTGCCATGAATCCGGGAAACTTCACGACCGACCCGGTGGCGCGGAAGGTATAGTCGCCGGCCCTGACGTCCACCGACGTCTGGTCGATGACCGCAGGGTTCATCTGGCTCGCGACAAAACGGTTCCAGATCAGCCGGTAGAGCTTGTACTGGTCGGGTTCGAGATATTCCCTGATCGCGTCCGGTTCCCGCATGACCGAGGTGGGACGGATGGCCTCGTGCGCTTCCTGGGCGGTCTTCGCGCTCGCGTACACGGGCGGCTTCTCCGGCAGGTATTCCTTGCCGTATTTTGTCACGATGAACTCCCGCGCCTCATCCTGCGCCTCGCTGCCCACGCGGGTGGAGTCGGTCCTCATGTAGGTGATAAGGCCGACGGTCCCTTCGTCGCCGAGATCGATGCCTTCATAGAGTCCCTGGGCGATGCCCATCGTCCTCTTGGCGGTGAACCCGAGCTTGCGGCCGGCCTCCTGCTGGAGTTTGCTCGTGGTGAAGGGCGGAACGGGATTGCGGCGGCGCTCTTTTTTCTCGATCCTGGCGACCGTGTATACCGCGCCCTGCAAATCCGCCAGGATCTTCGCTACTTCCTCGTTGTTCTTGATCCGGAGTTTTTCCTCGTCCTTCTTAAGGAGCTTGGCCTCGAACCGCGGCGGCAACTTCCCTTCGAGGAGCGCGGCGAGGGACCAGAATTCCTCGGGCACGAAGGCCTTGATCTCTTCCTCCCGCTCGCAGATAAGGCGCAGTGCCACCGACTGGACGCGTCCCGCAGAAAGCCCCCGGCGCACCTTCTGCCAGAGGATGGGGCTTATCTGATAGCCCACGAGGCGGTCGAGCACGCGCCGCGCCTGCTGGGCGTCGACCTTATGTACGTCGATCTTGCCGGGATGTTCGATGGCCTTGAGGATGGCCTTCTTCGTGATTTCGTTGAAAAGGACGCGAAAGACATCTGCATTTTTGTTGCTGCCGGAGATGGTTTCGGCCACATGGGCGGCAATGGCCTCACCCTCGCGGTCGGGGTCGGTGGCGAGCAGGATGCGGTCGGCTTTCTTGGCCGCTGTCTTGAGTTCCTTGACGACCGGGCCTTTTCCCTTGATTTGGATATAATGGGGTTCGAAGTCCTTTTCGATGTCCACGCCCAGTTTGCTTTTGGGCAGGTCCATGATGTGCCCCACGGACGCCTTGACCGTGTAGTTTTTCCCCAGATATTTTGATATAGTCTTCGCCTTGGCGGGCGATTCTACGATGACGAGAGATTTCATTCTATCATGCCTTTTTTACCACGGAGAACGCGGGAAACCCTTAAGATGCGAAAAGCGATCTCTGAGGCAAGAGCTCCCCGTTAATTCCAGGCGTCCTTCCGGATGCGCCGAAGGGCCGCGGGAGCGTTGTGCTTTCGTTCGTGAGGGCCGGCGAAAAGAATAAAGGCCACGAGGGCCTTGATATGGTCATGCTCGATCCGTTCGGGGTGTATCGTCAGCGCCTTCTCCAGCAGTTCTTCACGCTGGTCTTCCGAGATGATGCCGAGGCGGGCGAGTTTTGAGACAAAGCCGAACGCTTCCACCGTGATCCGCCCGCGTTCCTCTCTGGTCATGACCCTCATGCGCGCCGGTGAACCGTCCTTTGGGATCGTGAAAAAATCGTCCGGCTCATTCCGTGCGAGCGATTGCATGAGCGAGAGCGCAGCGTCGGCCTCGTGAAGGCGGTACCCCTCGTTGAGGAGCGCCTGCATGATTTCTCCCTCCTCGTCGAACAGTTCCTGCTTGTTCCGCACGCGGTCCGCAATGACCGAAAAAATATTCATCAGCTCGTTCAAAACATCCTCCTGAAAACCATCAACCGCAGGCCCCGGCGTCCCACAGCAACTGTCCTGCGGGCAGTCAAACTTCCCGCACATAATACTTCCCCGGGAGCTGCTTCGCAAGTCCTTTCAGCTCCAGGGTGAGCAGTGCCCCGGAGAGCCGTCCGGCGTCGGCGCGGCATTCATTCATGATGCTGTCGATGTGCTTCGGCTCGCCGGTGATGCACCGGAACACCACCTCCTCTTCCTGCGTGAGCGCGGGGAGGGGACGCTGCCCCGGGACCATCCGCGTTCCCGGCCCATTCATGCCGAGGCCCCGCATGATGTCTTCGGCGTCCTCCACCAGAGCCGCACCGCGCTTGATCAGGCTGTTCGTCCCCTTGCTGACGGTTGAGCCGACGTTCCCCGGCACGGCGTAAAGCTTGCGGCCCTGTTCGAGCGTGTACTGCGCGGTGATGAGCGAGCCGCTGTCCTCCGCCGCCTCAACGATCACCGTTCCGCGCGAAAGGCCGCTGATGATCCTGTTCCTTGCGGGGAAGTATCCCGCCTCAGGCCTGGTCCCGAACGGGTTCTCGGTCACCACGGCGCCGCTCTTGCTGATCTCTTCCATCAGGCCCTTGTTCTCGGGAGGATAGGCCACGTCGATGCCGCATCCGAGCACCGCGATGGTCCTTCCTTTCGCAGCGAGCGCTCCCTTGTGGGCCTGCGTGTCGATACCCCGCGCCATGCCGCTCACGACAGTGAAGCCCGCGGAAGCGAGTTCGGACGCGATCCGCTGCGTTACCGCCGTGCCGTAGTGCGTGGGCTTGCGCGTGCCTACCATAGCGACCGCTTTTCTGTCCTCCTGCTTCAGCTCGCCCTTTATATAAAGGTAGAGCGGAGGATCGGGAGCGCTCCGGAGATTTTCTGGATACGAGGGATCGTCGAGCGTGACGATATCGACGCCTGAGTCCGCTGCCCGTTCGATTTCCCGCCCGGCGGCTTCGCGCCAGGAGGACGCCCCGATTTCAGCGGCGAGCTTGCGGGGCAGTCCGTTCAGCTCCTTCAGCTCGTCCGGCGTGGCGGAAAGCGCGCGCTCCGGAGTGCCGAAACGGTTCACTAATTTTCTGAAAGTGATCCTGCCGACGCCGGGAATGCTGCTGAGTCCTATCCAGAAAAAAGCCGGATGTTTGTCGTTCGTCATGCGGCCGTCCGTCGCGCGATATTTCCGCACTTAAGGGTTGAGATTATACAGACTCGGGAAGGATAGTCAAGTTTTTTTTGCGGATGGTTGTAAAGTGCGGGTCTTAGAACCAAGCATTAATCGTGTCGCCTGTCACGCAAAACGTGTTCGTAACATCATGGTAGAATTGCATTGATCAAACCACCCTCTTTTTGCTATTATGAGTGACTCATAATTATGCAGACCATGATTAAAACGATTCTTCTTGATTTCGGCGGAGTAATGGCGGAAGAGGGGTTCTACCGGGGGATCCTGGAGATCGGAAGAAGGAGCGGTCTCAACCCGGAGGATTTTTTCAGAACCGCTGACGAGCTCATTTATGAGACCGGCTATCTTACAGGGCAGGCGGACGAAGCCTCGTTCTGGGACGCTGTCAGGGAAAAAACGGGCATAACGGCAAGCGACGCGGAACTGAGACGGGAGATCCTCACGCGGTTCGTACTGCGGCCGGAAATGCTCCGCCTGGCGGACCTTTTAAAAACAAAGTGCATGATAGTGGCCATGCTGAGCGACCAGACGAACTGGCTTGAAGAAATCGACCGTGAGGCAGGGCTGTTCCGGCATTTCGACGCCGTGTTCAATTCGTTCAGGATCAATAAAAGCAAACGCGATCCGTCGGTGTTCAAGTTTGTGTGCTCCGCTCTCGGAGTAAAGCCGGAGGAGACGCTTTTTGTTGACGATAACATCAATCACATAAAACGGGCGGAAGGGCAGGGGTTGCGGACGATCCACTTTGTCGGGGAGGGTGATTTTAAAAGGAGTCTCGCGGAATATATCGTCTTATGAGCTGAAGGTTTCTACTGTCCCAGCGCCCTTCGGGCCAGTTCCACCAGGCCGAATACCTTGAGGTCAACCAGCGTCCCCGCCGCCTGCGCGCTGCGGAGGAATTCCTGCGCCCTTTCCAGGGGGATCTCGGTTACTTCGATGATCTCGTTGTCGTCCCCACCGTTTTTTTCCACGCGCTTCAGCCCGGTGCAGAGATAGGCCCTCAGGGTTTCCGTGGACGCGCCTGTCGATATCGGGCCTTCGGCGAGGAATTCGAGCTTTTCCGCGGCCCAGCCGGTTTCTTCGATCAGTTCGCGCTTCGCTGCGGCTTCCATGGCTTCTCCGGGCTCGACAAGCCCCGCAGGAAGCTCGATGACGTCCCGTCCCATGGGCGGCCGGAACTGCTTTTCGAGAATCACGTTTCCGGAGGGCGTGACCGCAACCATGACCACGATCCCGCCGATCCCGGCGCGCTCAAGCGCCTCCCAGGTGCGCACGACACCCCTTGCGTCGCGGTAGGTGATCTCCACCGCGCTCATGAAGTTGCCCTTCCAGACGGTTTTTTTACTGAGAATTTCCATAAGCAGAATTTACCAAGGAGGCACGGAGAAGAAGTGGCGCGTGGAAAATCCAGAGTGAATCTATATTATTCTTGTCTTTCTCCGAGTCTCGGTGGCGGACATGTTCACAGCCACTTTTCCAGGTCGAGCGCAAGGGCCGCAGGGATGATGGTGTCCACTTCGCGGACCCGCTTGCGGCCCGCCTTGGTGAACATGGCCCTGAGCAGTACGTCCTCGTCCGCATAGTGGCTCAGGATGGGAAAGTCAGCCTCCGGGATGTCCCGGACGAAGTAGCCGCAGCCCTCGAGCCGGACCGCGCGACGCTTGCCGCGGATGGTTGGGCCGAAGATGCGGCAGATATGAGGCCGATATTCATAGATCAGGCATGCGCCGTTGTCGTCCAGCGCCGGGCACCGCATCTTGGCGGACCGGCGGGAAATGGAGTCGATGGCGGGAAGAGTCTTGAGGAGCGGGTCCTTGCGGGAAAAGGCGCCTTTCTTTTCCAGAATATCGAGCTGCCCGTTCGCTTTGTCAACCACGCGTTTTCTGATGCCCGGGTGCATCTTCTTCAGGCTTTCCCGGAGGTGCAGGGCGTCGAGGAGCGTGATGTCGAAGAAGCCCGAGGCGCAGCACTCATAGCAGCCGCGCTTGCATCCCACCCTGTTTTTCTTTGCCGCTGCCGTGAACAGCTCTGTGGCGACCCCCAGGAACTTCGTGTAGCTCGAAACGATTTTTTTCATAAGCGAAGTGGTGGTTCCCTTTCCGTTTTCGTCCGGGGATTATACGGGCTTGACGGGCTGTTTGTCAATACGAAGTGGAGGAAAGGGAGATGCGGTGATACTGACAAGGCTGGTGATCGAAAGGACGATGCAGTGCGCAGAAGTACATTCTCTATAAGAAGGGGGCCTGGTAAGACCCCCGTTGGACTGCCTACGGATTCCCCGGCGTCTGGCCGCCTCTCATTCC
>DASWAB010000100.1:0-8835 GCA_036391375.1 Nitrospirota bacterium | reverse complement strand
GTCGGATGCATGCTTCCGTATACGCCGCTGCATTACCTGTTGTTCTTCCATCCGCTTGATGGCCGAAGTCGTGTTGAAAAGCCGCACTTTCAGTCCCTGGTAATGACGAGCGGCAACCTCTCGGAAGAGCCGATTGTGAGGGACAACGACGAAGCCTTGCAAAAGCTCTCCGGAATCGTCGATGGGTTTCTTCTCCATAATCGCGATATATTTATGAGAGTGGATGATTCAGTGCTAAGAGTGCGGAGTGCGGAGTACGAAGCGCGCAATAACAATAATACTGAACTCCAAACGGGGCCTGCCTGCGAACGATTCAACCGGGGGGCCCCTGAACTGTCTTTCATCCGACGTTCCCGCGGCTACGCGCCTGATCCGATTATGCTCCATGACGACGGGCCGGAAGTGCTCGGTTGCGGCGCTGATCTCAAAAATACCTTTACGCTCACCAAGGGCAGATTCGCAATCACGAGCCAGCATATCGGCGACATCGAGAATTACGAGACCCTGAAATTCTATGAAGAGTGTCTTGCGAACCTCAAGACCATATTCCGGGTGAAACCGGTTGCGATTGCGCATGACCTGCACCCGGGCTACCGTTCGACGCAATGGGCGGTCGATTATTCCACACTCCACACTCCGCCCTCCGCATTCAAACGATTTCCCATCCAGCATCACTACGCCCACATAGGATCGGTCATGGCCGAGCACGGGTTGACGCAGAAAATCATCGGTGTGGCATTCGACGGCACCGGCTACGGCACAGACGGCAATTTATGGGGTGGAGAGTTTCTGGTAGCGGACCTCGATGGGTTCGAGCGGGCAGGCCAGCTCAAGTACCTGCCGTTGCCCGGCGGGGAGGCGGCGATCAGGGAGCCGTGGCGAACAGCAGTCAGTTATCTTGTCGATGCGGAAGGGGAGAGGGTCAATTCCGTTTTCAAAGAGATAGGGTTCATGGAGAAATACGGGAAAGACACCCTGGACAAAATCATGGCAATTGCCCGGTCCCGGGATTTTTCACCGCTCTCTTCAGGCGCAGGTCGCCTGTTTGACGCGGTCTCAGCCATCCTGGGCCTGTGCGACCGGAACACGTTCGAAGGCGAGGCGGCGATGGCCCTGGAATCCCTGACGCGCGAAGATGTTCCTGACCAGTACGTTGTTGAGATAAAGCAGGGAAAAAGCTATACTGTAGTTGATTATTTTCCGACTATCCATGGCGTTGTCCGCGATCTGAGCGGAGGCGTATCGAAAGATGTCATAGCGACCAAATTTCATAATACCGTTGCCGGAACGATCATGACAATAGTGCGGAAAATTCGTGAACAAACCGGCATCGCGGATGTGGCGTTGAGCGGAGGCGCGTTCCAGAACCTCTACCTTTTAAACAGGCTCTCCTTGATGCTCGGCAGAGACGGTCTCAATGTTTATACGAACCACACCATTCCGTGCAACGACGCGTGTGTTTCCCTGGGCCAGGCATATCTGGTGAGGGAAAAGCTGAAAAGGCAGCGCTGAATGCGGAATCCGGAGTGCGGAATATGAAACACATGCTGAAAGAATTACATAAGTTAACAGATAGTGTTAGCCGTCCGCTCAAGCTCATGGAAGTCTGCGGGACCCATACTGTCGAACTATTCAGGCACGGCATCCGCGATGTTATTCCCAAAACCATTACCCTTCTCTCCGGACCGGGTTGCCCCGTGTGCGTGACGTCGGTGCACGATGTGGATGCGGCCATTGCAATCGCCGGCGTCCCCGGCGTCATCCTTGCCACCTTTGGGGACATGATGCGCGTGCCCGGAGGAAAAGAGTCTCTGCTTGAGGCGCGGTCAAAAGGGGCGGACGTTCGGGTGTTCTACTCGCCCCTTGACGCTTTGACGCTCGCCAGACAGGAGCCCGGCAAGGAGGTCGTGTTTTTTGCCACCGGCTTCGAAACAACGTCGCCGCTTATCGCCGGCACAATCGCGCAGGCGGACCAGTCAAACATTAACAACTTTTCCGTCTATGCCGCTCATAAGCTCGTGCCGCCGGCGTTGAAAGCCCTGCTCGATTCCCCGGATGTGCAGGTCGATGGGTTCATCCTTCCCGGCCATGTCAGCACGATCATCGGCGCGAAGCCTTACGAATTCGTCGCAGCGCAGCATAAGAAACCGTCGGTAATCACGGGCTTCGAAGCCAATGAGATCGTTGAAGGCATTCTCATGATCGTGCGGCAGATCGCCCGGAAGAAGGCTGTCATCGAAATTCAGTATCGAAACGTTGTCCGCGAGGAGGGAAACCCCAGGGCGCTCCAACTTCTTGATAAATATTTCGAACCCTGCGAGGCATACTGGCGTGGAATCGGCGTCATTCCGGGAAGCGGACTCAAGTTAAGGGAGCGGTACGCGAATTTTGACGCGGCAATAAAATTTCACCCTCCGGCATCGGATGCCGTCGAACCGGAACTTTGTTCCTGCGGCGATATTCTTCGCGGCGTGAAGACGCCCCCGGACTGCGCGCTTTTCGGTACGGGCTGCACTCCCGAATCCCCGGTCGGGCCGTGCATGGTGAGCGCCGAGGGGAGCTGCGCGGCGTACTACAAATACGGCCAAAGATAAGATCCTTTCGTTACTAAGGCGCGAAGGCGCAAAGATATCTGGAATTTCTCACAACATGATTTCTTCGTGTCTTCGTGTACCTTGCGGTAATCGTTAAGAGGCTTTATGGACAAAATTCTTTTAGGTCACGGCAGCGGCGGCAAACTCATGCACGAACTGATCCGCCGGCACTTCAGCCCGGCGTTCGGCATCGAAGATGCCGGCGATTCCGCCGTCGTGAACATGCCGTCGTGCAGGCTTGCCTACACCACGGACTCCTATGTCGTGACGCCGCTCTTCTTTCCGGGCGGCGATATCGGCGATCTGGCCGTCAACGGCACGGTGAACGATCTCGCTGTCGCGGGCGCCGAGCCTCTCTATCTCACGGCCGGGTTTGTGATAGAAGAAGGGTTCGCGATTTCGGATTTAACAGCCATTATTTCATCCATGTCCGCTGCCGCTGCAAAGGCGGGCGTAAAGATCGTCGCCGGAGACACCAAAGTCGTAAACAGGGGCAAGGCCGACGGCATTTTTATCAATACATCCGGCGTAGGGGCGCTCCCCGACGGCAGGGCCATAGCCGCATCGAATATCAGAGCCGGGGACAAGATCATCATCAGCGGCGAGGTCGGGAGCCACGGGGTGTCTGTTCTGTCGGAACGAAACAATATCAGCTTCAGCCCTCCCATCGTAAGCGACACGCGGCCGCTCAACGGTCTTGTGCGCGCAATGTACGATGCCGCGAAGGAAATCCACTTCATGCGGGACCCGACCAGGGGCGGTCTTGCGACAACGCTGAAAGAAACGGCGCTGGAATCCGGCCTTGGCATCCGCATCGCGGAACAGGCTCTGCCCATACCGCGCGGCGTAAAAGGCGCATGCAGCCTGCTCGGGCTTGATCCGCTCTACGTGGCGAACGAAGGAATACTGATCGCCATAATCGAGTCCTCGGTTGCCGATTCCGTCTTGTCCGCCATGAGGCGGCATGAGCATGGAACGCATTCAGCAGTCATCGGTTCAGTGGCGGAGTCGCCTCCGGGCATGGTTCTGCTCGAAACAGCCATCGGCGGCACCCGTGTTATCGACATGCTCCAGGGTGAGCAGCTTCCCCGAATATGCTAAAAGAACATCGTTTCGCCGCTTGGCGAGAAAGAATGAACGGAAAACCGGAGGTCGTATGGCGCAATTGATAAAGGGGGGGGAACTTTCGTCGAAAATCATCGCCGCGGTCAAGGACGAGACCGACAGGCTTGCGAAGCACGGCATACGCGCGGGGCTGGCCCTGGTCCTTGCAAGCGAGGATAGATCCTCCCTCATGTACTACCACGCGATCCAGAGCGCCGCGGCCCGCGCGGGAATCGATATCTTCAACCACACTCTGAAGACATCTACGAGCCTGAACGAGATGCTCAACCTGATCAAAACGCTGAATCACGACGAGCGGGCGAACGGCATTCTCGTGTTCATGCCGCTCCCGCGCCACATCGACACGAGGAAAGTTGTGAACGCCATCGCGCCGGAAAAGGACGTCGACGGCCAGGGCGCAATTTCCGTGGGCAGGCTTTCTGCGGACGAGTCAACGAAGCAGCTCTTCGAGCCGGGGTTCACGCTTTCGGTGCGGTCCACCTTTCTCCCCTGCACGCCGTACGGCGTCATGCGAATGCTCGAACACTACGGCATCGACCCCAGAGGGAAGAAGGTCGTGATCGTCGGCAAGAGCCTGGCAGTGGGCAAGCCACTCGCGATGATGATGCTGGTCAAAGAGGCGACGATCACCGTCTGCCACCGCGAGACAAGGGACCTCGGGGCCGAGACCCGGCAGGCGGACATCCTTTGCACCGCGACCGGACGGCCAGGCCTGATCAGCGCCGATATGGTCAAAGACGGCGCAGTGGTCGTGGACATCGGGATCAATGTCCTTCAAAACGGCGTGACGGTCGGCGACGTTGATTTCGATCCTGTTTCAAAAAAGGCGTCCCTGATCACGCCGGTGCCTGGCGGGGTAGGGCCGGTGACAATCGCGATCCTCCTTAAGAACACGGTGATTTCTGCGAAGAGAATGGTGGGGGTGGGATAGCCTGAAAAAATAGCTGAGGATGCGTTCCGACGTTATTTCAGCGTAACCTTCAGCTGCAGAGAAGCGGCCGTAGATCCTACGACCTCGACTGAGAAAGTCCCGAAGTCCTTCATTGCAAGCTCATCGGAAAGCGTCCGTGCGCTCACCGTGGAATGAACGGAAAGCCGCGCCGTTGTCCCGGCGAAGCTCAGCTCGTGCAGATCCTTGATGCCGCGAACCTGATTTTTGAGCACGTCTTTAAATTTTGCAAGTTCGGTCCTGTTCAATCCGCTGATGGCGATGTTGATCGGACGGGTCCGGGCGCCACCCGCATCCCGGCGCATCTGAGCCTGGATGCCGATGGCGGACAGATCGTCAATCAGCTTCGGCAAGAAAACATCGGCCGTGATCCGAACGCGCAAAAGTCCGCTGTCCTCGGTCTCTTCCGCGACGGTGTACCGCTTGATATATTCCCTGCTCCGGGAAAGAATTTTGTCGCTGATGAGCTGGTAATTCTCGACCTCGGTCTGCGAGCCGATGAGGATGCCGATCTCCTGTTCCACGGCCCGCTTGCGGGCGTCCTCGACGGCAGCGTTGCGGGCGATGTCGCGGGCATTGCCGTGGATATCGGCCACGCCTTCGGCGGTCAGGGTCTTTGAATCCTGCGCCTGCGCTGCGAGCGGCAATGCCGCGATGAACAAAAATACGAAGGGAAAAGAACAGGTCAATCGAATCACGACAGCGCCTCCTGACAAGCGACTAATGCAACTATACCAGAGGCCGGCTGTGCGGTCAACCAGGGTCGCAGCAATTGATGTATTCCTGAGTTATTACCCGGGAGACAAATTTTCTGGATATTTTGACTGGGAGATGATAGAATCAGTCAATTAGCGACGGTGTCGAGGAGGAATCGTCGAGTGCCCCGTTTATCCGTAAATATCGATCACATTGCCACGATCCGGCAGGCGAGGAGAGGCGTGGAGCCCGATCCCGTCGCGGCGGCCGTGCTCGCAGAGCTGGCCGGCGCGCAGGGAATCATCGCGCACCTACGAGAGGACCAGAGGCATGTCCAGGACCGCGACCTGCGGCTCCTGCGAGAAACCGTCCAGACGAAGCTGAACCTTGAAATGGCGGCGACCGATGAAATGCAGCGCATCGCGCTCGAGGTCAAGCCGGATTTTTCGACGCTGGTGCCGGAGAAACGCGAAGAGCTTACGACCGAAGGCGGCCTCGAGGTGGCCTCGCGGGTTGATCGGATGAAAGCGTATATCGCCCGCCTCCGGCAAGGCGGAATCATCGTCAGCCTGTTCATCGACCCCGATGAAAGGCAGATCGCCGCGGCGAAGAAGGCGGGGGCCGACTGGGTGGAGATCCATACCGGCGCGTACGCGAATGCACGGGCGGAAAAGGACCGTGAACGGGAATTGGCGAAGATCGTCGGGGCGGTCAAGCTTGCCGGAAGCCTCGGGCTGCGTGTCGGCGCGGGCCACGGGTTGAACTATGTGAACGTCTCGGCCGTCGCGCGGATACCTGAGGTGGAAGAGCTCAATATCGGGCACAGCATCATCTCCCGCGCAGCGCTTGTGGGCATGGATCGGGCCGTGAGGGAAATGCGCGCCCTGGTTGAAAATTAAAAATGGTAAATTGCCAATTTGCGGTACAGGAGAAATCATGATCATCGGCATCGGGGTGGATCTGGTGAAGATCGACAGGATCGACAAGGCGGGGAAAAACCATTCAGGATTTCTCGAGCGGGTCTTCACGGACAAGGAACAAGAGTACTGCGCGAAGCAGAAGTATCCGGCCCAGCACTACGCTGGCAGGTTCGCAGCAAAGGAGGCGGTGCTCAAGGCCATCGGCACCGGCTGGAGCGCCGGGATGAAGTGGACGGACATGGAAGTCCTCCACGGCGACGGCGGCGGCCCGATCGTGAACGTCTCCGGCCGGGTCAGGGACCTCATGGATCTCAAGGGCGTGAAGCAGATCTTGCTCAGCTATTCCCACGATGAGGGGTATGCAGTTGCCCAGGTGGTGCTGGTGGGGTAGAAGTTCAGAGTTCGGAACCCGTAGTCCGGAGTAATACCATACTTCCATGAAAATCGTCACCACACGGCAAATCAAGAACATCGACCGCAGGGCAATTAAAGATTTCGGCATCCCCGGCCCGGTTCTGATGGAAAACGCCGCAACTGCGGTCATGGCCGAGATGGAAAAATTTTTCGACGGCCTGGGCGGTGTGCGGGTAGGCATCATTTGCGGCAAAGGGAACAACGGCGGCGACGGCCTGGCGCTCGCCAGGAAACTCAGAATCCGCGGCGTCGCGGTAAGGGTTGCGCTTCTTGCGCCGTTTGCCGCTGTCACAGGCGAGGCAAGGGTCAACCTCTCCATCCTTCGCAAAACCGATGTCGAGATCGTTCAAAATGCATCAGCGCATGCTCTTTCGGACGTCATTTCATGGGCCGATATCCTTGTCGATGCCATGCTCGGCGTGGGGCTTTCATCGCCTTTAAAAGGCATCTACGCGCGCGCCGTTGCTATGGTCAACGGATCAGGCAGGCCCGTGGTCGCCATCGACATCCCCACGGGCATCGACGCGGACATGGGGGCGGTGATGGGCTCGGCTATCAAGGCCGATCTCACCGTGACGATGGCGCTTCTCAAGCGCGGGCTCGTGCTCCATCCGGGCACGCAACACGCGGGGACGGTGCGAATCGCGGATATCGGCATTCCTGCAGAGGTCGTGGACCGGGAAAAAATCACTGCAACCCTTTTGACCCGCGGCGCTGCATGGGGAGTCCTCGGCCGCAGAGCGCTCGATGCGCACAAGGGAAGCTTCGGGCATGTCATGATCATCGCCGGTTCGCAGGGCAAGGCAGGAGCTGCGGTCATGGCGGCCCGCGGGGCGCTGAGATCAGGCGCCGGACTCGTGAGCGTCGCCGCCGCGCAGAGCCTAGTCCCCATTATCCAGTCTCAGGTTTTCGAGGCCATGTGCATTCCGGCGGCCGAAAGCATAGACGGTACGATGGGCATCGGAGCTGAAGAAGAACTGCTCAGGGCCATGAGTTCGATGAGCGCCTGTGCGATCGGCCCCGGGCTTTCGACCCACTACGAGACGGTTCAGGTCGTACGAAATCTCGTGCAGGGGCTCACGGTCCCTGCGGTGATCGACGCGGACGGATTGAACGCGCTTGCCGGCTCCATAGAAATTTTGAGAAGGGCCAGGGCGCCCCTTGTCCTTACCCCGCATCCCGGCGAAATGGGAAGGCTGATGGGCATTTCCTCCGCCGAAGTGCAGAAGGACCGGATCGGTGTCGCCACGGCATTCGCGAAAAAGCATAACGTCACGCTCGTGCTCAAGGGTGCGGGCACGGTAATTGCCGCTCCGAACGGATACGTTTTTATCAACTCCACCGGCAACCCCGGCATGGCCACGGGCGGGACCGGCGACGTGCTTACCGGCATGATCGGCGGGCTTCTGGCGCAGGGGCACGGCGCAACCCGGGCCGCCTGCTTCGCGGTCTACCTTCACGGACTTGCGGGGGACATGGCGGCGAAAGAAAAGGGCGAAGCCGGAATGATCGCCGGGGACCTGATCGATAAAATACAGAAAGCGATGAGCGAGACTATGGAACAGTCTTGAAATTCAAAGTGCAAAGTTCAAAGTGATGGTGAAAATATGCTGACCGCGAAAGATATCATGACGAAAAACGTTGTGACGGTAAAGCCCGATACTTCCATCGAGGAACTGGCGTCCCTCCTGGTGAAGAACGATATCAGCGGCGCGCCGGTTGTTGACGAGGCAGGCGCGCTCTACGGGATCGTGACCGAGAACGACCTCATCAGCCGGAACAAGCGGCTCCACATCCCCACCGTGGTGGGCTTCCTGGACGCCGCCATCTATCTTGAGAGCTCCAGGAAGTTCGAAGAGGAAGTGAGACGCATGGCTGCGACCAGGGTAGGGGATATCTGCGTCCGGAAAGTGGTCACCGTCACGGAAGACACGACGGTCGTGGACCTCGCCACGATCATGGCGGAGAAAAAGGTCCACCTCCTGCCGGTGATCAAGGCGGGGAAGGTCGTCGGCGTCGTGGGCAAACGCGACATGCTGAAGGCGGTTGCGCGGCAGGCGGAATAATGTTCAGCGTGATCACGTCAAGCCCCGAGCAGACCTGGCAAATCGGCCGGGAGCTTGGCTCATTGCTTGAC
>DASWAB010000099.1:0-3027 GCA_036391375.1 Nitrospirota bacterium | reverse complement strand
AGCCGAAACATTCGCCCTGCCTGATCGAAAAATCAATCCCGTCGACCGCGCGGAGGCCGTTGTAGTCCTTGATGAGAGAATGCGCAGTGATGATATCCATGAATTCAAAAACAGCGGTCAGCAGGCAGGCTCGCAGGGACGCGGATTACACCATGGCCCCGCGCCTTCACTTATTCGCCTCCAGGGACTCCAGCGACTGAAGGACCCGTTCAATCCTCTGCCGGATGTGCGCCTGCTTTCCGTGAACGGACTCGAAGTCTCGGGCGTCGTTTAGCGCCCGCGACAGCTCCTGTTCGAGTTCGCGAACGCGCCCCTTGAGCGTCCGGTTTTCGGAGGCGAGAACCTTTACCCGTTTTTCCACTTCGGCAAAATTTTCCTCAAGATCGTTCACGTCACTCAAGGGTTCTTCCCCTCTGGTTCCATGACAGTCGCTCCGGCCGAATCCGCCGGCCAAACCGGGGCAGGCGGCGCGCTGTCCGCGCTTCTGCCGTAGATCCGCTTGTACTCGGCATAGTTTCGCAGCACCTTCTTCACGTATCCCCTTGTCTCTTTGAAAGGGATGGATTCCACGAACGCATCGCGGTCTTTTCCGTACCCGTTTCTGGCGATCCAGGATGCGACCGCCTCGGGCCCCGCGTTGTACGCCGCCGCCGCGAGGAGCGGGTCTCCCCTGAAGCGCTTCATGAGATTGCCGATATACCAGGTCCCGATGTTGATGACCGTATCCGCGTCAAAGAGCTTGGTCCGGTCAAAACCCTGAAGGTTAATCAATTGTGCGACCCGCTTTCCGGTAGCGGGCATCACCTGCATCAGTCCGCGCGCGCCCGCCGGCGAGACCGCCTCATTGAAAAACCGGCTTTCCTCACGAATGACGGCGGCGATAAAATACGGGTCCTGCTTGTACTTCCGGGAATATGACAGAATGCTCTCCCAATAGCCCTGCGGGTACGCGAGACGCCACAGGTCCTCGGACGCACCCCCCAGCGGGCCGTCGAGAAACCGTTCGTAATTCCTGAGCACGAGCACAATCGAATGATAATAATCTCCAAGTTCGAAAAACGCCTTGCTGAGCCCGATAAGCAAGCCGCGTTTTTTCGGCAGCTTGTCCTGAAGGCCCCACAATTCGGCGGCCGCTTCTTTCCTCATGTCCAGTTGCATCAGTTCGAAAGTCTTCCGGAAGGCAGGCTGCGCCGTCAGAAGCCTCCTCGTATCTTCGGTCCAGACGGGAGGGCCGGTGTCCGCGTCCGTTTCAAAAGAAGAAGGCTGATCGTCCGCACAGGGGCCTTCTCCACAGGTCGTTGTGACGTCGCTTACGACATCGGCCTTCTCGATGATGTCCGACGATGCCGCGATGTCCGCCATCCGTTCCGAGGACCGGTACCCGTAGTAGGTGTAGGGAAACTTCTGAAGCACCCGTTTATAGTATACGGCTGCACGGGGGATATCCCTCCGTTTTTCCGCCGCCCTCCCCTGCCAGTAATACGCCTGGCACGCAAGAAAAGACCGGGGATATCTGTCTACGAGTTGCTGGAGGGCCTGCTCGGCCTTCTTGTATTTAGCCGCGCTGTAGTAGGACCAGGCCTTCCACCAGATCGCGCTGTCCGCGAATTTACTCTCCGGGTATTCATCGGAAAGCCGCCCGTAGAAATAGACCGCCTTTTTCAAATCACCCGCCTCGCGGTGGATGTTTCCGGCGAGAAAGAGCGCGTCGTCGGCCAACTCGCTGTCCGGAAAACGGTCGAGAAGCCTCCGAAGAGACTTCAGCGCGCGGTCCGTGTCGCCGAGATTGTTGTAGGTCTTTCCGCTCCAGTATAGCGCCGCCGGGGTCAGCGGATCGGCGGGGTATTCACGCACCAGCCGCTCAAAAACAACCGCCGCCTCCCCCCTTTTCCCCAGGTAGAACGCCGCAACGCCGGTCCGAAGCAAAACATCCGGCCTGTTCGGCGTTTGAGGGTCCTTCTCGAGAAGACGCGCGAACGTCGCCATGGCCTTCTCGTGCTGGTTTGCGCGGGAAAGATTCTTTCCGCGCTCATACAATTCGTCAGATGAAAAATCCGGCACGTCAACGCCCCATGCCTTAAGCTCGGCAAGCGCATTTTCCGCGTCCTGATCAGAAGGGCCGCCGGGATAGCGGACCCAGACGTCCCGGTACGCTTGAATCGACCCGGCAAGGTCCGCTTCCGCCGTAAGCGCGCGTCCGAGCCCCATGCCGGCAAGAGGCGCGAATTCGGATCGGGGATTGTCTTCTAAAAATTTCTCGAAGCATCGAGCGGCCTCGGCGTATGCGTACGATTCGAGGAGCGCCTGCGCGCGGCGAAAGGCGGAGCGGGCGGTCAAAAAACTCTTGGGGTAGCGCGTCACAAGATGCTGGTACAACGCCGCGGCGCGGGCGTATCGCCCCTTCGCAAAATGGTACTCGGCGAGGTCGAAAACGGCGTAGTCGGCAAGCTCCGGATACTCGGCCTGCACGCGGAGCATGGCCGCGTCAGCTTCGGGCGCGCGGTCCAATTGTATCAGCGCCTGTTCCGCGAGAAACAACGAACGCCTGTACCAGGGAGTTTCCGGATACTGCTCCGTTATCTTTCGCGTAATGAAAAGGGCCGTCTCGCCGTTTCCGGCTTTATAGGCTTCAAGGGCTGTTTTAAATGCCTGTTCGGGATCAGAAAGGAAAGGAATATCGACAGCCTGCGGCCGGGGAGGAGCGACGGCGTCCGCTGCCTTGGGGGTTGTCTTTACCGAAGCGCAGCCTAAAATCGCAAGCAATGCGATCGTGAGAATAAAATGGATCAATGCCGGCATACCGTTACGACGCAAGGTCCCCTCTCGATCAGGCTTCATCCTTATAATTAAAGTATATAATATAATCCCCTGCCGTTCATGTCAATAGAAGTTATCAGGCGGCATGAAATGCCTCAAGTGAACAGATTATGCGAAGCGGAGATAGCGGGGGAGCTGTTTTCTTGCGGTTGCGAGACGCAAAAGAAAGCGATCCTCTGGAGACGCCGGCAGGTCGGGCAGGCCGGGAGC
>DASWAB010000098.1:0-15074 GCA_036391375.1 Nitrospirota bacterium | reverse complement strand
ACTGAAAGTGCGGCTTTTCAACACGGCTTCGGCCATCAAGAGGATGAAAGAACAACAGGTAATGCAGCGGGGTATACGGAAGCATGCATCCGACATATTTGTTATTTGGCGACACGGCCTCGGGCAATGTCGCTTTTCTTTTTCTCAAAAGAACAATCGGCCTCCTTCTGTCCAAAAGGGCCTGTTTTTCATTCTCGTTGACCGCGCAAAAATCGGCTATGGTCCCGACAGCCGGCGCCATGACGGCAAAGGGTTTGTTGCTCCTTCTTTTTCTCTCGCGAAGCCGCTTCACAGCTTCCTGGTTTGTCGCATCGCAGGCGATATGAAACCCGCCGAGCCCTTTGACAGCAACAATGCCGCCGTTCTGCAATGTCTTTATGGTTTCCTGAATTGCCTTGGCGGTTTTCGCTCCGGACTCCGAACTCTGTGCCCTAAACTGGACACTCGGTCCGCACTCAGGGCACGCGTTCGGCTGAGCGTGAAAACGCCTGTTCTCCGGGTCGTGATATTCCCGCTCGCAGTCCGGACACATGCGAAAAGAGGCCATGGTCGTGTTCGGACGGTCATAGGGGACGGATTTCGTAATGGAGTAGCGCGGACCGCAGTTGGTGCAGTTGATAAAAGGATAGAGGTATCTCTTATTTGCGGGCTCAAGCAATTCATGCAGGCAATCATCGCAAAGGGAGACATCCGGAGAGACCAGCGTAAAAGGGAGGCCTTCAGCCTGATCGATACTGTGCTGGATCGTGAAACCGGCATAGCCGAGGACGGGAAGATTCGTGAACGAGACATCGGTTATGCGGGAAAGCGGTGGGGCTTCCTCCCGAAGGCGGCGGATAAATTCCCGCACCGGAACGCCCTCGATATCGATGAACACGCCCTCGCTCGTGTTGGTGACATATCCTCTGAGGCCGAGCGCCCCTGCAAGGTTGTAGACAAAGGGCCTGAACCCCACGCCCTGCACAACCCCCCTGACTACGATTTGAGCCCGTTCAGCCACTCTGTCCACTGGTCGATCCCCGCGCCGGTAGCGCAGGAGACCTCGAATATTTTGAGCTTCGGATTGATTGCGAGAGAATCGTTCCTCATTTTGGCGATATCGACGTTTTTCATGTGCGGCAGGAGGTCGATCTTGTTCAGGACGAGCGCAGACGATTCCTGGAACATGAGCGGGTACTTGAGCGGTTTGTCGTGCCCCTCCGCAACGGAGAGCACCATCATCTTCACGTCCTCGCCCACCTTGAACTCCGCGGGGCAGACGAGGTTGCCGACGTTCTCGATGATGACCATATCGAGGTCCCTGAGCGGCAGTTCGTCGAGCACTTCGCTGATCATATTCGCGTCGAGGTGACAGGCGCCGCCCGTGTTGATCTGGATGACTGGCACGTCCAGCGCGCTGATGCGTTCCGCGTCATCAGTGCCGACGATATCGCCTTCGATCACCCCGAGCCTTACACGGGGCTTGAGGACCGAGAGGGTGCGTTCCAGAAGCGTTGTTTTCCCTGCGCCGGGAGCGCCCATCAGGTTCATGACGTATACGCCTGCGTCCTTGAACCGCTTCCGGTTCTCCTCGGCGATCCTGTCGTTCGCTTCGAGGATCCTCGAAACAACCTTGACCTTCACAGCATTCGCTCCTGTTTTTTATTCCGCACTTCGCGTTCCGCAGTTGATTAACGCATCTCCATCTCGTCTACTTCCATCTCCCGGCCGCGATCGATCACGAAATCGGCGGAATTGCACAGCGGGCAGGAAAAGACGAAGGGCTGGTCGCCTTCGACGGAGAAATCCCTGCCGCAACCATTGCACCTGCCGCCGACAGGCACAGTATCGATGACGAGCCTGGCCTTTGCGGACACGGTGTTTTCCTTGAGGGAATCGAAGGCGAACCGGAGGGCGTCCGGCATGACGCCGGCCATTGTGCCGATCCGGACGCGGACGGAATCGACGGCCGTGCAATGTTCTTCTGCGCACTTCTCGGCGGCGATGTCGAGAATGCTGAGTGCAAGCGATGACTCGTGCATGACCTCACCCGATTCGACGGACGCTTTCGCGATGGCCTGGATGGCGAATCCCGCGTGGACGAGAACGTAGTCCCCGATTGCCGGCTCCTCGGGCAGAAGCATGATATTCACTTCTTTCCTGGCGCCGTACACGTCGATCGTCGCAACGCCGTTTCCTATCGTGATGACTTTTGAGGGGACCGCAAGACACATTGCACGTTCCAGTCCTGAAGCCTGGTTGCCACGCGCTCAACCAGCGTTTGTACTTTATCGCATATCTCCGGGGTCATGTCAAGGCCGACCTCAAGCGCCTTGGGCTGAATGCCGACGAGGCAAAGCTCTCCCGGCGCGCTGCCTGCAAGTTTGGTGATGGAGAGAATGTCCATGAGCCCGAGATGGTGGAGAGAGGCTTTGGTGCTGAACCGGGCAGGGATTTCGTCATTGACCAGGACGTCGATTGCGCCAGGCTCCCTGCCGAAGTTGACGGCGTCCACCAGGAGGACCTTGTCCCTCCCCTCGATGAGCGGCAGAAGATCGAAGCCGGCGGTCCCCCCGTCGACGATCTCGACGCCATCGGGCGTGTCATAGCGTTCCTGAAAGGCCCGTATCACATGGACGCCGACGCCTTCATCACGCATGAGGATGTTGCCGAGGCCGATGACGGATATAGGCCGTGAAATCTTCATTTCTTTCCTGCGATAAAAAAGCCCTCAACCTCCACATCGTCTACCACCACGGTGGGAGCAGAGGGCTGAAATTTTACGGACCGCATTTTTTCTACAGGCCTACAGGGCCTTGACCTTCACGATCTCGTTCCCCTTCGCGTCGACCATGTGGATTGCGCACGCCAGGCAGGGGTCGAAAGAGTGTACCGTCCTTACCACTTCAAGAGGTTTTTCCGTGTTCGCCACCGGGTTGCCCACGAGAGACGCCTCATAAGGGCCCTTCGCGTCGTTCTGGTTTCTCGGCCCTGCGTTCCAGGTTGACGGGACCACGGCCTGATAATTCTTGATCTTGCCGCCGTTGATCACGACCCAGTGCGAAAGCGTGCCCCGGGGCGCCTCGTGGAACCCGAAGCCCTTGATCTCCCCGCTCGGGAATACCGGCTGGTTGAACGTCTTCACGTCGCCTTTGCCGATGTTGTTCACCAGAAGCTGCCACTGGTTCTGGAGCGTGTCGTACAAAACAGCGCAGCGTATCGCCCTTGCCGCGTGGCGGCCGATCGTGGAGTGGAGCGCGCCGATGCCCACTTTCGCGCCCGCGAGTTTGCCCACGGTCGCGAGCGTCTGGTCCGCGTACTTCTTAGTCGAGGCATGCCCCGCGGCGTACATGCAGAGCACGTTGGCCAGCGGACCGACCTGAGCGGGTTTGCCGTTAAAGGTAGGTGATTTGACCCATGAATACTTCCCATCGTCGCTCCACTTGGTGTAATTCGGGTCCGTTGTTTCCTCCCAGGGATGGCGCGCCCAACTGCCTTTGTACCAGGAGTGCTTGACGCTCTCCTTGACGCCGTTCCTGAAGAATTCGTCCTGGTAGCTCCTGATGGGCTTGAAGGTGCCGACCTCGCCGTTCTCGATGTAGCCTCCCGGCAGCTCGAAAGAGGTCCCCTTCGTATCGAGCGGCATGTCGGGGACGGAGAGGTAGTTCGTCACCCCGGAGCCGTACCTGGTCCAGTCGGCGTAAAACGCGCCCACCGCGGCCACGTCGACCAGGTACACGTTCTTCACGAAGTCGCCGACCTCGTCGATCAGGGTCTTGATATAATACAGCCGCTCCACGTTGAGCGTCGACTGGCTGTCGGGGTTGATGGCGTTCGCAACGCCGCCGACCGCGAGGTTCTGGATATGGGGCGTCTTGCTGCCGAGGATCGAAACAATCATGTTCGCCTTGCGCTGGTATTCGAGCGCCTGGAGGTAGTGCGCCGCCGCCAGGAGGTTCACCTCGGGGGACAGTTTCATGGCCGGGTGTCCCCAGTAGCCGTTCGCAAAGACGCCGAGCTGACCGCTGGCGACGAAGGCCTTGAGGCGGTCCTGCGTCTCCTTCATCACCTGAGGGCTGTTCAGTTTCCACGTCGAGAGGCTCTCGCCGATCTGCGAGGCCTTCTTCGGGTCGGCCTTGAGCGACGAAACGATGTCCACCCAGTCGAGCGCGGAGAGGTGATAGAAGTGCACCATATGGTCGTGCACGCCGTGGGCGGCGATAATCATGTTGCGGATATACTGCGCGTTGAGCGGCACCTCGAGGTTCAGCGCGTTTTCCACCGCCCTCACCGAGGCCAGGGCATGGACCGTCGTGCAGACACCGCAGAAACGCTGGGTGTAGATCCAGGCGTCCCGCGGGTCGCGCCCTATCAGGATGTTTTCTATCCCGCGCCACATCTGGCCGGAAGACCATGCGTTCACCACTTTGCCGCCTTCGACTTCACACTCGATCCGCAGATGCCCTTCGATCCGGGTGATGGGATCAATTACGATTCTCTTAGCCATTGTCGAATCTCCTCGTTCAAACTAAGGTTATGCGTGCTCAGCCTTCGGCAGCACGGGGAATCTCTTCACGATTGCGAGATAGGCCATGATCTCGAAGGCGACGATGCCGAAGGTGATCATGATCTCCGAAAAAGCCGGGAAGTAGTGCCATCCGGGCCCGGGGTTGAATGCAACCAGAAACGCGTTGAACCGATACAGCGATCCCGCAAGGATCAATGACAGCGACGACAGGAACAGCATGCGGGGGCTCGTCCGGTTCGTTGCCGAGGCAAGAAGGACCAGCGGGACGACGTACAGGATGTTCTCAAGAAGAAACATGAAACTCAGGAAGCCGCTCGTGAACATCGCTCCGGCCTGACCCCGCCAGAGGAGGTCGCCGAACCGGATCACCAGATAGGCGCCGATGAGCCACGGCATTATGCCCGAGACCTTGGCCAGCATGTCCGTTTCCATGGGCCGCTTGAACCCGAGGGAGGACAGAACCGACTCGAAGATCACGATCGAATATCCCATCGTAATCGCGGAAATCAGAAACAGGAGCGGCAGAAATCCGGTCTGCCAAAGCGGATGGAGCTTCCGGCCGGCGATCACCATGAGCGTTCCGAGCGATGACTGATGCATCGTCGGGAGGAGCACGCCGACGGCGACGAAAACGAATATCCACCGGTTCAGCTTCGTGTAGCTGCTGGTGGGGTCGAAATCCCGGGCGACTTTCGGGACATATTTGACCCATTTCTCGGGGACCGTGGCAAGGGCATGGCGATACCCCTCCATGAGAGCAGGGGCGAATTCTATCCAGAGCACGAAGGTGTACGTCATGACGCAGGCGGCCACTTCGAACATGATGGAGTTCACGTTCGCGTACCACGGCAGGACAAGGTTGTAGGGCTGCCAGTACCTGCCGATGTCGATGAGGATCGAGATGCCTGCCAGGGTGTAGCCGAACACGCTCGTGAGCGTCGCGGGCCGGACCAGCGCGTGGTACTGCCACTTGTTCAGCACGTAGACGAGGATCGCGATGGCGTAGCCCCCGCAGCCCAGGGCCGTGCCGACCAGGACGTCGTAGGTGATCCAGATGCCCCACGGAAACCCGTCGCTCATGTTCGTCACCGAGGCAAGGCCGAAGATATACCGGATGATGACGAGGAGGACGGCAAACAGCGTCAGGCCGGTAAGGACCAGAAACGGTTTTGTAAGGATTTTTCCGCCAAGAGGCTTTGTTTCGTGCATGGTTTTCTCCCGCTTAAAAAAGTGGTCTCATTCACACTCGTTCTTGGTGTTCTGGTAAACGGCGTAGATCATGCCGCCAAGGAACACGATCGGCGCGATCATTCCCTTGTAGATCGTGTGCTGGATGCCTTCCGACACCGCCGCATCCGGCTTGTCCGTGAGCGGCGGCAGGCCGAGCTTCTCGAAGGGAACATTGGACAGCATGAGGAACTGCGTTCCGCCGCCCTCCTTCTCGCCATAGACGTGGTTGATGTACGGCGTCACCTGGCGGTAGGACGTGTGCTTGGAATCGACCCGGCCGATGGGGTAGTGGGCCCACTCCCCCGGCGTAAGGGAAAGCCGCCGCTTCGCCTCCTTGATGAGGTCGTCCACCCTGCCGAAGATCGACGCGCCCGTGGGGCAGAACTCGCAGCAGGCGGAATATCCGCCCGTTGCATACCGGTGGTCGCAGAGCTGACATTTTTTGATCTGCGGGAAGGCCTTGTCCCACTGGAACTTCGGGATGTTGAACGGGCAGGCGATCTGGCAATACCGGCACCCGATGCAGGCGTTCTTGTTGTATCGCACAACGCCGTTTTCAGGGTTTTTGGTGAGCGCGGACACCGGGCAGGCAGAAATGCAGGAGGGGTCCACACAGTGCATGCAGTGTCGTTTTATATACGAATAGCCATCGGTCTCCCGGTCCTTGACCTCGCCGGTGCCGTTTTTGTAAAGCTTGATGATGTTCAGGGTCCGGGACGAAAGATCGAGGGGGTCGTCCCAGGTCCGGTCGGTGGAGGAAAAATCCGGCGGCATATCATTATGCTGTTTGCAGGCCGAAACGCACACCTTGCAGCCGATGCAGACCGTGGCGTCGTAGAGGATGCCCAGCGCCTCCGGGAGACGCTGCTTCGGCTCCCGCGCCGCAAGCGCCGGGTCGGCGTTCGCCGCAAGCATGAGCCCGCCCGCGGCGCTTACCTTCAGAAAATCCCTTCTCTTTATCTCCATGGTCGTCCCTCGCTCGTTTAGCCTTTTTTACCAGGACCTTCCTTCTTTTCTTCCTCGTCGAGCTTCTTATAGGTCTTCGCGCCCGCCGCGATTGCGGCGCCCGCTGCGCCTGCTACGACCGCCACGGCCGCGATGGTCGCGCCGGTGCCTCGCTGCTCGGTCACGTGCGGATAGGTGTCGGGCGGCGTCACCATGTGCAGGCTGGCGAGGCTGAAGATGGGCTTGTTGAAGCCGATCCCCTTCTCTGAACAGCCGAAGCAGGGGTGGCCGGTGCCGACCGGCCAGGAGCCGGAGCCAGTGTCGCCGTACAGGATCGAGGGGCAGTTGTTGAACGTCTCCGGCCCTTTGCAGCCGAGCTTATAGAGACAATATCCCTTGCGGTGGTTATCGTCGCCGAATTCGATCGCGAACCGCCCGGCGTCGAAATGCGGCCGCCGCTCGCAGTTTTCGTGGATGAGCCGCCCGTACGCGAACTTCGGTCTGCCGAGGTTGTCAAGCTCGGGCAGTTTATTGAACGTAACGAAGTAGAGGACCGTCGAGAGGAAATTATAGGGGCTGGGCGGACAGCCGGGGATGTTCACGACCGGTTTGTCCTTGATGATCTCGTGGACGGGAGTGGCGCCGGTCGGGTTCGGCGAGGCCGAGGGGATTCCGCCCCACGACGCGCAGGAGCCGATGGCGATGATCGCCGCGGCGTCCTTGGCCGTGTCCTTGAGGATCTCCACCACGGGTTTTCCGCCGATCATGCAGTAAACGCCGCCGTCTTTCACAGGGATCGAGCCGTCCACCACCAGGACGAACTTGCCCTTGTTCTCCTTGATGGATTGTGCGCGCGCTTCCTCGGCCAGATGGCCGGACGGCGTGCTGAGCGTCTCATGGTAATCCAGGGAGATCAGGTCAAGGATCAGATGATCTAGGGTGGGGTGCGTTGACCGAAGGAGGGATTCCGTACAGCCCGTACACTCCTGGGCGGAAAGCCAGATCACCGGAGGCCGCTTCGCCACATTCGTTACTGCTTCCGCGATCTTGGCGCCCACGCTCATCGGAAGACCCATGCCGACCGCCATGATGCTGCAGTACTTCAGAAAGTCCCTGCGCGATACCCCTCCGACCTGCTTGCTGAATGTTTCGAAATCTTTTTTCTTCATCGGAATACCCCCTCGGAAAAATCAAAAAGTTGCGGATTACTGCATAGGAACAAATAAGTTTTAGAGGCGAAATTTTAAAATATAAAGTAAATATAACAGAACTAAAAAAAACATGATGAGTTTATTAAAATTTTTTATAGCACAATCTGTGCCAAAAAATAATCATGATTTATTAATATTTATTTAAAAAAATTGAGTAAAAATGACACAAAATGCATTCTTATGCGCTACGAATGGTTACGTTTTGGGCGGGGAATACATGAAATCTATTCTGCGGGGATTCTTGAAAAGAGAGAAATCGTCATCCGGCTGAGAATTGTTCACGGGGGCCGGTCGTCACGGCGAGGCTTCCACCAGCGTTCGGGACTGGCCGAAGACCAATGCAAATCCGAATCCTGCCATGAAAGACTGCTTCGTTTTCACGAGCGGACTGTCGGCGAACACGGCCCCGGACAGGTTGTCATAGCGGGCAAAGACGCCGAACCAGGTGCGCTCGAACCGCTTGCTCGCCGCCGCGACGATAAGAGAGCCGCTGTAGCCCGCGCGCGCATTATACGCGGAACGAACGCCGGGAATGGCGTACTGCGGGGCAACCTGATAATAATAGTCGTGGAATCGTTCCGTCGCGAAAAGCGGCCCGAACGCGAAGCCCACGCTCCATCCCCTGCCCGGGCCGAGGCGCGTGAAATCGAAGTTGAGTTGCGGATTGGCGACAAAACCGATGCCGGAGTAGTGCGAAAAATCCGAGGCGATCACGGCGCGGACCGGCAGGCGGAGTTGGACGACCCGGTCGGAATCGCATTGTGAAGTCAGGCATATCTCAAGAGACGGCCCGATCTGGATCGTGGGGTCGAGGTTCGGCATGCCGGCGCGTGCCGTATTGCGGCTGCTCCTCACCGGCACGCTCCCGTCGACGCTGAGGTTCAACTCCACCTGCTTCGACTGAAACAGAAGCCCGTACACGCCCTTCCGGTCCATCCGCAGGATGTCGCCGCGATACACCAGGTAGGGAAAGGGGAACAGATAGTCGCGCTGCTCGCTGGAGCCCCGGTAATCCGGCAGGCTCAGTCCGGTAACGCCGAACCCCGCCTCCCACAACGGCAATTCGTCTGCGCGGGCCGAGGAAGGAAAGACCGCGCACAGAAATACCGCAAGCAAGAGAATCGGACGGAACATGCAGCCGGTTACTTAAAGGCCCTGATGACGTACTTTGCTATCTCCTGCGCTTCCTTGTCCGGGACCGTCTTTTCGTCGAATTTCGTCATGCCCGGCCCGGGGTTCCGCATGCGGTTGACGACATCTGCCGCGGTCTTGACGTTGTTCGCTTCGCGGTCAGCCTTGTGCAGCGTCTTCTTCGGATTGACGATGTTTCCGCCGTCAGGATGGCAGATGGAGCACAGTTCCTTGAACCGTTTCTCGCCGAAGTTCTGTGAAGCCGCCTTTTGCGCGAATGCGGAAATGCCGATGCACGATACGAATACGAGAACAACCACCGCCGGAATGATTTTTTTCATGACCGCTCCTTTTCTCCGCTTCAACGGGAAGATGAACTTATTATAGATGATTATAGCTGAAAATTTCCCCCTTGCAAGAAGGGGCGGGAGGAGAGTCTCTCCCTGATGACTGTCCTGAAATCGGCCCCTACGCCGGGGCTGACCATGATCTTGCTACCCGTTCAACAGCCTCACCACTGCAACGCCGTCCTGGTGGTAATCAATGATGTTCAGCGCGCCGAAGGCCTGGTCGATGCGGAAAAGGTTCAAGGGCGGAAGCCCGAGCGCGTCAGCAAGAATGACCCTGTTCACGCCGCCGTGCAGGAGCATCGCAATCTCCCGGCCCTGATGAGAAGCGACCAGCCGATGAAACGCCGGCAGGATACGGTTTTCCACGTCGAGCAGGCATTCTCCGCCCGGCGGCCGGTAGTTCAGGAGGTCCGTCCGCCATGCCGCATATTCAGCGGGGAAACGCCCCCTGATCTCTTCGGCCGTCAACCCTTCCCACGCCCCCACGCTCCGCTCGCGGAGTTCGCGGAGGGGCGTATACGCCGCGCCGACGCGACGGGAGATGATCTCCGCGCCTTTCATCGAACGGATGAGGTCGCTGGAATACACCGCCGCGATGCTCTTCCCGGCGAGCAGGGCGGCAAGACGGTGCATCTGCTCAACGCCTTTTTCGGTGATGTCTACGTCGATGTGGCCGTTGTAGCGTTTCTCCCCGCCGTTCGCGACTTCGCCGTGGCGCATGAGGTACACTGTGGTAGGCATTGGCGTGAGAAATTCAGTCCGCAAAGGTCACGAAAAGCAAAAATACGAGCATTTCATTCAGTTCGCTGATTGCGCCAATCGCGTCTCCGGTCACGCCGCCGAGTTTGTGAACGAGGTATTTCCTCCCGAGCAACGTGAGCAGCGCCACGCCGACCAGGGTGCTCATGACGAGAATCTGCGTCCTCGCTTCCTCCTGAAGGATCACGAACGCGGCGAGGCCAACCGCCACGAACGTCGTCGCGGTAAATCCGCTGGTCCGAAGGTGCCCCACGAAGGCCTTGCCCATGCCGTTTTCGCGCCCGTAGTTCGCCTTGAACACCATGAGCGTCTGCGACCAGCGCGCAAGCGTCGGGGCGGTCAGAAGCACGGCCGCCTTTTCACCGTTGAACAGATTATTGAGGCAGAGATACTTGATGAGCAGGACGAAGAATATCCCCAGCGCTCCCGCAGTCCCGAGCCTGCTGTCCTTCATGATGGCGAGCCGGGAATCCGCGCTGCTCCCGCCCATGATGCCGTCGAGCGTGTCCGCCAGGCCGTCGATGTGGATGGCCCGCGTAATCAGCACGGAAAGCGCCACCAGCAGGAGATTGGCGATGGACTGGGGCAGGACGACCAGCGCAAAAATCTTGTCCACGTAGACGAGCAGCAGGCCGATCAGAAAGCCCACGACCGGGAAATACACCATGGACTTCGCCAGGTCGCCCTCCTCAAATCGATGCTCCCTGCTCACGGGGATGACCGTGAGAAACTGGAGCGCGGTGATAAAATTCCTGATCATGGATCGCGTTCCTCTCTTCCCCTCTCAATTATTTACTTTTTCGGCTTCGTTCTTTTCCGACACGCCGGCGTCCGAAAAGGTGGCCATCTCGTCAAGGATCTTCACGCCCGCCTCGACCAGCGAAATGCCGAGGGCCGCGCCCGTGCCTTCGCCCAGACGAAGGTTCAGGTCCAGAAGCGGGACCTGCTCCAGGTGCTCGAGCATCTTGCGGTGGCCGATCTCGACGGACTGGTGCGCCGCGATCAGATAGCCCCTGACCAGGGGGTTCAATTCGGCGGCGATGAGCGCGCCCGCGGTGGAAATGAACCCGTCGATCACCACCGGGATGCGATACAATGCGGCGCCGAGCACGAGGCCCGCGATGCCCGCGATCTCAAAGCCGCCGACCTTGGCGAGGACGTCGAGCGCGTCATCGGAGTCCGGATTGTTCATTGCTATCGCTCTTTTGATGACGGCGATCTTGTTCTGCAACGAGCGGTCGTCGATGCCCGTGCCGCGGCCCGTCACGTTTTCCGGGTCCGCGCCGGTAATGACGGAAACAATCGCCGAAGACGGCGTCGTGTTCCCGATACCCATGTCGCCGGTCCCGAGGATGTCGAGGCCGTCCCGATACTTTTCGACCAGTTCGACGCCGGCCAGCAGGGCCTGTTCCGCCTCCTCGCGCGTCATGGCGGGCCCTTTGGTCATGTTCTTCGTACCGTATCCGATCTTCCTGATTTCAAGCCCCTCCGCGGGTTCGAAATCATGATCAACGCCCATGTCCACCACGACCACCCGGGCGCCCGCGTGCTTGGCGAGCACGTTCACGCCCGCGCCGCCGCGGAGAAAATTGTAAACCATCTGCGGCGTCACCTCCCGGGGAAACGCGCTTACGCCTTCCTCGGTGACCCCGTGATCGGCCGCAAACGTGAAAATGATTTTGTTGCGGATCTTCGGCTTGTCCTTCCCCGTGATGAGGCAATACTTCTTCGCAAGCTCCTCAAGGCGTCCGAGGCTCCCCTGCGGCTTTGTCAGATTGTCGAGCCGCGCCTGAATCTCACTGGTCCGCGATGTGTCAACAGGTTGAATCAGTTTCAGTATATCGTACAACTTCCTCATCTTGTCTCCCCCTTTTAGAGTCGATGATTCCGCTTAACGTTTTCAATCCGGGACCCGCTCTATCGTTATTTTATCCTCACCGGTATCCCTGATGCGGTAAAAAAAACCTCGTCCGCAGCCTGCGCCATTTTCTGGTTCAATATCCCGGCGAGGTCCCTGAACTTCCGGGCAAGCGGATTGTCAGGCACGATTCCGAGCCCCACCTCGTTGGACACGATGATGCATGCCCCGCCGAAGTCCCTGATCGCCGAAACCAACTCATCGGAACGGGCGGCAACAGCGGCGTCGCCGTCCGTATGGGCCATGACGTTGCTGAGCCAGAGGGTAAGACAGTCGAGGAGCGCAACATCGCAGCGGCCGCTCAGTTTTCGCAGCAGTTCTGCGACCGCGAGGGGCTCTTCATAGGTGTCCCACTTTCCGCCCCGCTCCTTCCGGTGCCGCTCGATCCTCGCGGCCATCTCGGGGTCGAGCGCCTGGGCCGTGGCGATATAAGCGCGCTTCCCGTTCAAATCATTCGCAAGTCTTTCGGCAAAAGCGGATTTTCCGGACCTCGCCCCGCCGGTGATGAAATAAATTTTCTTTGACATGCCCTTCGAGGTTTACCACCCTTGCCCTTGACCCATGACCCTCTGCATCACCGCTTCTGAAACGCCACGTCCGCAAAGTAGCTCTCCGCCGACGTCCCCGTGTGCTGCGAGTTGATCTGAAGCCGCATGCCGCTTACCGGGGGCGGTTCCTCGCCAAAGAGTTTCTTGTAATCCTCATACACGTTCCGGGTCTCAGTGATCCACTTCCCCGTACCGGCAGCGCCTGATCGCACCACCACCACCTTGACATGCATAAAGGGGACCGGCGTCGTGTCCTCAGTCAACCCCTGAGGCGCGCTTGTGTCCCAGATGTAAACGATGGACTTTGTCTTGGTGAACGCGACAAAGAGCTGGGCGGCCTGATCATCGGCCCCTGATTTCCTGAAGTCGCCCCCTGCGGGCAATTTCGCCACTTTCCATTTCCACGTGAGTATCGGAAAACGTTTCAGATCGACATGCACTTCTTTTTGAAGGGAGAACGAAGTATTCGCGCTCCGGAGCCGGACCGCTGCAATGCCTTCATCGTTGACCGCCGCCAGGTCCGCCTTGCCGGATTTCTCCTTGAGCTGCCAGCCGACCGGCACGCCGGCCGCGCCCAGGCCGCGCGAAAAGTCCGCGATTACCACCCGGTCTTCCGCCCAGGCCGCCGCGGCAAAAAACAGGACTGTCGCCAGCACGATATTCAACCGCCGTAAGAGCATAACCGCCCCCAGACAAAAAACCCCGCCTGCTTCTTCAGGAGGGGTCAACCATTATATACTGTTTTATGGCTGAAAATGGAGCGTGCAGGGATTCTACCCGCCGCGTCGCCCGGCCAGCAACGATAATAAAACAAAAAATCGGATATTGTCAAGCGATAAATTCTTGTGCAAATAAACTGCGTCAACGGCAAGTCGGTACTATCGCCGCCCCATCCTGCCTCCGGCGCGACCCTGGCGGAAACAGGAGCGCGCTCTTATAAAAGCTTACCCCTCATTACATAAATTATGGCCGCGGCAGCGGCGCTCAACTCAAAGCCTATATTGTGACTTAATCCTTTCTATGATGCGATTTGCTTCCGCTTCGTCAATGCCGCTGCCGAACCGATACGTTCTGGAACCGTAGTCAAATGCAAGCAATCCTCCTCCTGCTCCCAAGGATTGAAGGCCTGTCGATAAATTGAATGGATTATAAGGCTGCGCTGATACTCTCAGGTTGGATATCTGAGATGTTTCATACTCTTTTCCCCGGCCATAGCCAAACAAATCATGTTTTACGGTCAGGCTCAAGTTGTTTATTGTGATTCTCTCTTTTCCGGCAACATTCCATAGCCAGATGTAAATTGCGAAAGCTCCGCCTATCGTCCAGGCAACAAGCCACGCAACAGTAAATAGCAAAGCTCCGGCATCTTTATTCCCCTCGATAAACATCGAGGGAACGGCTACTTCGCCGGCGCCCCAGCCGACAATCCAGACGGCAAGAAAAAGAATGAGAAAGATATTTTTCTTTGATGGAATAACAATTTCGAGCCCGTGAGGACTCGTGGATATTGTT
This sequence comes from Nitrospirota bacterium, assembly GCA_036391375.1. Classification (GTDB taxonomy): domain Bacteria; phylum Nitrospirota; class UBA9217; order UBA9217; family UBA9217; genus DASWAB01. The sequence continues at coordinate 963 of DASWAB010000098.1, read as the reverse complement.
GCACGAGCTTCGTCTGGTTTTACTGTAGCCATTTATTTTTCGCTGATGGAGCGCACGAGAGAGGCAGCGCATGCGCGCCACACAAAAAGATTTTCTCTTTCTCGGCCTGACTCGGATAAAGCTTTCTATTGATCACCAAACAAGGTGTCGCCAAATAGACCGCTCTGAAATGCATCACTCTGAAATGCGCCACTGTCGAAGCCACCAAACGGTGTAACTCTTTCAGCAAACCAAACCTCAACAGTACCAGCTTTTGCCCGCATGTCAGGCAAGTAGGATAGATCGACGGCAGTGACACCTTTTGATTTGAGAGCTTTTTCTATCATCTCTGCAGTAGATTTGTCATCAGGATCAAAGTATAGAATGCTTGCATGATCGGATCTCTCGGCATTTCCACCAACGATTTCAATACCTGGAACGAACAGACCCTTTTTATACAGTTCGATCTGGATACTCTTTGCTCTTTCACGTTGTCCTTCATTTGCGATCTGAATGTAAACCCTTTTCGGGAGAGCTGATAGTGTTTTTTGTATAGAAGGTGCCAGTTTTCTGTTTTTTTCGGCAACTTTTTTCAATGATTGAACAGCCCCCCTCGATACACCCTTATCTGGATCATTCATCGCAATATCCAGCAAAACCGGCATTAGTTCTTCAGGAAGCTGATTATTTCTGGTCAAGAATTGAGTTGCCTCAATGGCCATACGTCTTTGTTGTAAATTGTCACTTGATAAAAACTGTATCATATCTGTCGCCCGTTTTGCGTTGTTCTGTTCCTCGGTAAACTTATTCCCTAAATACAAAAGTATAACTGGGAGCATTACGGCGCCTATGGCAGCAAGGACCTTTGATCCAACCTCTATTTTTGACCAATCACGTTTTCCCGGCATAAAATCTCCTGCAATTTAAGAAGATGATGATCAGACCAGAAAAAAATTCGAGTGTTGCAAAAATTCATCGGACAAG
>DASWAB010000097.1:0-2678 GCA_036391375.1 Nitrospirota bacterium | reverse complement strand
CCGAGGTGGAGGTCGAACACGCGGCCCGGGCCGCCGGGGAATCGAAGTACCGGCTGTACGATCTGATCCGGCTCAATTTCGATCTCATGACCGGCTTCTCCGTGGTGCCGCTCCAGATGTTCACAATCTTCGGCATGGCGGTGTCGCTCTTCAGCATCGTCTTTGTCGTGTTCCTCTTCATCCGGCGGCTCGTGGTCGGACCCGAAGCGGAAGGCCTGTTCACCCTGTTCGCGATCCTCTATTTCTTCGTGGGCATCGCCATCATGGGGCTCGGCATCATCGGCGAATATATCGGCCGAATTTATAAGGAAGTGAGGCGCAGACCCCGGTTCATCATCCGCGAGGTCTACGAAAAACTCGATGACTAAACCCGCTATTCTGGTTTTTGCCTACCACGACGTGGGCTATGAATGCCTGGATGCCCTGATCCAGAACGACGAGTACGTCCTCGCCGTCATCACCCACAAGGACAGCCCGGATGAAGAGATATGGTTCCGGTCTGTGGCCGGCCTGGCGAAAAAATACGGCGTCCCCGTGTATACGCCCGAGTCCGTAAACACACCCGCATGGGTCGAACAAATTCGCTCCTGGTCGCCCGACCTCATCTTCTCGTTCTACTACCGCAACATGATCAAGGAAGAAATCCTGAACATTCCGCGTCTGGGCGCGTTCAACATGCACGGCTCGCTCCTGCCGAAGTATCGGGGCCGCGTCCCGATCAACTGGGCCGTGCTGCAGGGAGAGCAGGAGACCGGGGTAACGCTCCATCACATGGTCAGGCAGGCCGACGCAGGCGATATCGTTGACCAGGAGAGGGTGCCGATTGATCGCGATGACACGGCCAGGGACGTGTTCGACAAGTGCGTCAAGGCCGCCCGCCTCGTGCTTGAACGCCAGTTGGACGCCCTCGCAAACGGGACCGCCCCGCGGCGCAGGCAGGACGAGTCGCAGGCCACTTACTTCGGGGGCAGGAAGCCCGAAGACGGCCGCATCGTCTGGACGGAGAGCGCAGAAAAGATATATAATCTCATCCGCGCCGTGACGCACCCCTATCCCGGGGCGTTCACGGAGAGCGACGGCAGGAAGTTCTTCATCTGGTGGGCGAAGCCGGTTCCCGGCGCAAGCGGAGAGCCGGGGCAGGTGCTGTCGGTCGATCCGCCGATCATTGCCGCCGGCTCGGACGGCCTCGAAATCGTCAACGGGGAGTGGGAAGACGATGATGCGCCCGAGTTGCAAATAGGCCAGGTGCTGGGTCGTAAGGACATACCTCAGTAGACGGACAAGCGCAAGAAAAAACGCACCGCGAATGTCACGAATACTATAATTTTGCGGCATTATTCGCGTAATTCGTCCGTTTGTTTCATTCGTGACAAGGGCGTTTATCATTTCTGAATTCATTTTCGGGTCTGAAACGGAGAATAGCCATGAGCCTCAAAATCCTGATCCTCGGCGTGAACGGTTTCATCGGGAACAGCCTGACCGAATACATCCTGAAGCACAAGGACTGGGAAGTCTACGGCATGGACATGGCCGCGGACAAGCTCGACCAGTGCCTCGGGCACGAACGTTTTCATTACGTCGAAGGCGATATTACCATCAATAAGGAGTGGATCGAGTACCACGTCAAAAAGTGCGATATCGTCATCCCCCTCGTGGCCATCGCGACGCCTGCGACCTACGTCAAGGACCCCCTGCGCGTATTTGAACTGGACTTCGAGGCCAACCTTGACATCGTGAGAAAATGCGTGCGGTACAGGAAACGGGTGCTCTTCCCGTCCACCTCCGAAGTCTACGGCATGTGCAGGGACAATGAATTCGACGAAGAGTCCTCACACCTCATCCTCGGCCCCATCAACAAACAGCGCTGGATCTACTCCTGCTCCAAGCAGCTTATGGACCGCGTGATCCACGCATACGGCATGCGGGAAGGCCTTCGGTACACACTCTTCCGCCCCTTCAACTGGATCGGGCCGAAGCTGGACAACATTCTTGAACCCAAGGAAGGAAGCTCCCGCGTGCTCACCCAGTTCATCGGCAACATCCTGCGGGGCAAGGATATCCAGCTCGTGGACGGGGGCGCCCAAAGGCGGAGCTTCACCTACATCGATGACGGCATCGACGCCCTGATCCGCATCATCGAGAACAAGGGTAAGGCTGCTGACGGACGCATCTTCAACATCGGCAATCCAAAAAACGACATGTCGATCAAGGAGCTTGCCGAAACGCTGATCGAACTGATCAAGACCTATTCCAAATATGCCAAGCTCGCGGAAAGCGTCAAGCTCGTCACGGTCAAGTCCGGCGACTATTACGGAGAAGGGTATCAGGACATCCAGACCCGCGTGCCTTCAATCAAGAACATGGAAAAGTACCTCGGTTGGAAGCCGACCACGGACTTCAAGACAGCGCTCCGGAAGACCCTGGACTACCACCTGGGCAGGCCGTCGAGCGAGTTGAGCGAATAAGTCAGCTCGTAGCTCATGGCTATAGTTCCCGGCAACTGCTTCAACTACGAGCTACGAGCTGCCAGCTATGAGCTATGATTAGTCTCGCTATAAAAATCGACGTCGACACCGACCGCGGCACGCGCATCGGCGTGCCCAACCTCCTCTCTCTCTTCGGTGAGTTCGGGATCAAGGCGACCTTTCTCTTTTCCCTCGGCCCGGACAATACCGGCC
>DASWAB010000096.1:0-14655 GCA_036391375.1 Nitrospirota bacterium | reverse complement strand
GAAATAACCGGCTTTCGGACCTGCCTGCGCGAAAAAGTTCACGTTGAACCGGTTCATGACAGTGCCCACGATGACACAGGAAGAGGCCAGAAGGTGGCCGTTCACCGACTCCCGCACGGACTTCATCGAGTAGAGCGCGATCGGGATGATGACGCCGATCAGCATTTCGAGAATGAAAAACAGGCTCGCTTTGCCGCTCGAAAAAAGAAGCGGCGCCGCGCCCCGATACGCGAGGTCGCCAGCTTTAAACACGAGGTAAACGACCAGGGTGACAAAAACGCCCCTGCCGAGGCCCCTGACAATGTCCATCTCCTGTTCCCGCCTGAAGGTCCGGGCGCTCACGATGGATTCGAACGATACCATGGCGAGCCCCAGCGCGATGGCCGAGATATAGAACAGGTACGGCAGGTTCGGCGTGTACCACAGGGACGGCACTTTGTGCGGCATGATGAGAAAGAAACCGCCCAGTGATGACTGGTGCAGGAACGAGAGAACGATGCCCGCGATCACCAGCGGATAGGTGAAAAACTTCAGAAGCTTCAGCAATCCGGTCAACTGGAACCGCTCGAGGAACGCGGGGGCGAACTCCAGGGCAAGCACGGTGCTGTAGAGCGTAATGCACCACACGACCTCGAACATGACCGACCGATAATTCCACATCACCAGGGGATGCCAGAAACTGAGGGGTTTCCCGATATCGATGACGAGCCCCACGATGACGACCAGATACCCGATGAACGCCGTGAGAATGGCCGGCCGGGCAATGGGTTTGTATTTCTTCAGATTGAAGATGTAGACCGCCGCGGTGATGGTAAAGCCCCCGGCGGCCAGGGCGACGCCCGAGAGCACGTCCACCGCGACCCAGAGGCCCCAGGGGACATTGTCGGATAGGTTCGTCGATGCGCCAAGGCCGAAGATGAACCGGTACAGCGCGGCCGCCGCGCCGAGGGCGACAAGCGCCAGAAGCGACTTTACGCCCGCCGCGGGCGCAGAAACGGATGAAGAGCTCGATTTCATGGCCATGGCTATTTCTCCTTCCCGTGTTTGGTTTCGGAAGACCCGGCAGAACCCGACCCGCGGTTACGGAAGGCGGCGATCAGGGACAGCCCCACCACCAGAGCGCCAACCTTGACCGGGATCTCGCCGAGCATGTTCCACGTGAGGGCAGGGAGTTTTACGTTCGGCACCTTCGTATTGAATCCGATCTGCTCGAACGGAACGGCGGAGAGATAGATCCAGGACGTGCCCCCCGCCTCGTCCTTGCCGTAAATATGGTTCACGTATTTGCCGGGGTTGTCTCTGAGCCTTTTTTCGGCCTCCTGCACGACCTCGTCATAGTTTCCGAAGAACATGACCTGCGTGGGACAGACCTTGATGCAGGCCGGGACCTTGCCGGCCGAGATGCGCTCGGAGCAGAACGTGCACTTGCGGATCCAGGGAGCGGTCTTCTCCCACTCGTACTTCGGGATGTTGAAGGGGCACGCCACCATGCAGTAGCGGCAGCCGATGCAGCGCTCGAACGCATACACGACCGCTCCCTGCTCCGTCTTGCGGAGCGCGCCAACGGGGCACGCCGACACGCAGGCGGGGTCCTTGCAGTGCATGCACTGGCTCTTGGTGAAATACCACGCCGGGACATTGTCCTTTTCCTGCTCCGTGTAGAGAATGCGCGTGTAGCATTCGGAGTTGAGCTCCGGCGGATTCGTGAACGTGCCGTCCATGATCGTTTTTTTCACGGACCGTTCGTTCCACGACTTGCAGGCCACCTGGCAGCCGCGACAGCCGATGCAGCGCGTCAGGTCCACCAGCACGCCCTTCGATTGCGGATTGTTCGTTGTCATGGCCCGCCTCCTCTATGCTTTCTCGACATTGACCATAAAGGCCTTTGATTCGGGGATCATGGTGTTCGCGTCGCCGATGGCCGGGGTGAGCAGGTTGCTGCTGTCGCCGGCCCCGGGGTCTCCCGGATACTGCCAGCCGAAGCACCACGGCATGCCCACCTGATGCACCGTTGCGCCCGCTATTTTAAAAGGCTTGAACCGCGCGGTCACCACGGCCACCGCCGTGATCTCGCCGCGGCCGGACTTCACCTTGACCCGGTCGCCGTTCTTGATCCTCTTCTCGGCGGCAAGCTCCCTGCTCATCTCGACAAACTGCTGGGGGACCATCTCAAGCTGCCACGGCTGGTGCCTCGTCATCACGCCGGTCTGCCAGTGCTCGGACACGCGGTAGGTGGTCGCCACATACGGATATCGCACGTCGCAGGAATAGAAGGCGTCCTCTTTCTCCGCAAAGAGCTTTATGGTCGGATTGATGCGCTGTTTGTTCATGAGGTTCTCTTCGAGCGGACACTCGAGCGCTTCGTAATGCTCGGGGAAAGGTCCGTCCGCGAGGCCCGGCCCGAAGATCGCGCCCATGCCGTGGGCCATCATGATGAAGGGGTACTTGCCCTTCTCCGTGTCCATGGGCGGCGCGGGACCGTCAGGCACATCGCCGACCCACGCGCCGGGCTTCTTGCTCACCGGGTCTTCCTTGTTCGGGTCCCACTTGATGATCGGCCGCGACCGGTCCCACGGTCTCCCCGCGGGATTCACGGAAGCGCGATTGTATATGATCCTCCGGTTTACGGGCCATGCCCATGCCCAGTTGGGATAGAGCCCGAGCCCGGTGGGATCTTCCCTCCCGCGGCGGGCCATCATATTGATGACCTTGCCCTCTTTCTGGGTATAGCTCTGGGAATAAATCCAGTTGCCGCACGAGGTCGTCCCGTCCGCCTGGAGGTGCACAAAGGACGCGCAGAGTTCGCCCTTCTTGCCCAAAAGCTTGGGAGGGGTGACGGTCTTGTCGTATACGTCTTCGAGGTAGTAGCCGTTGATCTCCCTGGCCACGCGGTGGATGTCGATTTCCTCGATCTTGCCGTCGGGCCCGCGCTCTCCGTAGTTCCACGTGAGGTTGAGGATCGGCTCGGGATACTTGCCGCCCTCCTTCTGATAGAGCTTCTTCACGCGGAAATAAAGCTCGTTCATGATCTCCGAGTCGGGCCTGGATAGGCCCGCCGGCGCAACTGCCCTCACGCGCCATTGGGCCAGGCGGCCGGAATTGGTGATGCTCCCTTCCTTTTCGACGGACGAGCAGGCGGGCAGCAGGAACACCTCGGTCTGGACGTCCTTCGGATTCATGCCCGGCCCGCGCCAGAACGAGCCGGTCTCATTGTCAAACAGATTCACGTTCACCATCCATTTGAGCTTTGCGAGCGCCTTCCTTGTCTTGTTGGCGTTCGCGCCGGAGCAGGCCGGGTTCTGGCCCCAGGCGAAGAACCCCTCGTATTTTCCTTTGTACATATTGTCAAAAAGGTTGAGCCACGAAAGGTTCATGCCTTCGTCGAGCTTGGGGACCCAGGCGTAGCCGAAGTCATTGTCCTGCGTCGCCTTGTTGCCGTAGACGGCCTTGAGATAGCTCGTGATGTACTTGCCGCGGTTCGACCACCAGTTGACGCTCTTGGCCTCTTTGGTCTTGGGCGTGTATTTTTCGATGTAGGTTTTGAGGTCGATGTTCGCAGCGGTGGGCATGGGGAGGTACCCCGTCAGCGTGCCGAAAAGGAGCCCATGGTCCGTGGACCCCTGCACATTCGACTCGCCGCGCAGCGCATTGATGCCGCCGCCCGCCATTCCGATGTTGCCAAGCAGAAGCTGGATAATGGACATGGCCCTGATGTTCTGAGTGCCGATCGTATGCTGGGTCCAGCCCATGGCGTAGAGTTCGGTGCCCGCGCGGTCGGGCCTGCCTGTTGAGCCGTAAAGCCTGTATACTTCTTCAAGCTTGTCCTTGGGCGTCCCGGTGATGGATGAGACCTTGTCCAGCAGGTAGCGGGAGTAATGCCTTTTGAGAAGTTGGAATACCGTGTGGGGACTTTGAAGGGTAGTGTCTTTTTTAATGACGCCGTTCTCGTCGGTTTGATACGCCCAGGTCGCTTTATCGTACTGCCTTTTTTCCTTGTTATACCCCGAGAACAGGCCGGCAAGCTCGCCCGGCCCCTTGTAATCGGGATGGACCAGAAACGACGCGTTCGTGTATTTGACCACGTATTCCCTGAAGTAGAGTTTGTTGTCAAGAATATACTTGATCATGCCGCCCAGGAAGACGATGTCCGTTCCCGAGCGCAGGGGCGCATAGAGGTCCGCCTTGGCGGCCGTGCGTGTGAACCGGGGGTCGACGACGATGAGTTTCGCCCCGCGCTGCTCCCTGGCCCGCGCCACCCACTTCATGGAGATGGGGTGGTTTTCCGCCGGGTTCGCGCCCATCACGAGGATCACGTCCGCATTCTTGATATCGATCCAGTGGTTCGTCATTGCTCCGCGTCCGAACGACTCTCCCAGAGCCGCTACCGTCGCGGAGTGTCAGATGCGGGCCTGATGCTCGACGGCCGCGATTCCCCAGGAGCGCAGCAGCTTCTGGAGCATGTAGCATTCCTCGTTGTCCAGGGCAGCGCTCCCCACATGCGCGATGCCGTCGGTGCGGTTCACGACGAACTCTTTCTCGCTCTCGACCTCTTTTCCATCCGGGCCTTTTTCCTTGACCCTGGACTTTGACGTATGCTTGAACGACCTGTCGCGCGTATCTTTGATGTTCCTCGCGACCCTGTCGAGCGCCCAGTCCCACTCCACTTCCTTCCAGTCGCCCGCGCCGGGCGCGCGATAGAGCGGCTTCACGACCCGGAGCGGATTATTCACGATCGAGATGAGCGACGCGCCCTTGGAGCAGAGCGTGCCTTCGCTGATCGGATGCTCGGGGTCGCCCTCGGTGTCCACCACCTTGCCGTCTTTCGTGTAGACGTTGATGCCGCAGCCCACGGAGCAGTATGGGCAGATGGTCTTGGTTTCAGCCGCGCCTTCGATCCTGAGCTTCTGCTCCTGCTCGCCAGTGGATGCTGGAGCGGGCGCGCCCAGAGCGCCCATGAGCAAGGTGCTGCCGGAAATCTTGAAAAAATCACGTCTCGTTACGCCCATAGAACCCTCCTTCACTTAAGGTTAACTTATCTATTTCTATTAAAATTTCCGAACGAACGAAAATTTTTTAGATCAGATAATAACTTGCGTGACAGGGGCCCGGACATGCTCAAACTGCAAATTGTTGCGTAAATTGTTAACTGTTATGATTAGACGAGACGCCATGTTGTTACTAAAAGTAACTTTACACGACTTTTTTCAATTTGGCAAGGGTAGCAACCGAAAATATAGCATAAAAATAAATGGAGGCATTACAGAGGATCGGGGATCGAACACAAGAGAGAACAGGTCCCCGCCCTTGGAGGCAGGTCTTTTGAGAGCGCCGTGATCGCGCCGCGGTTTCGTACTCGCAGTTATTCATATTATAATTATGGGGCGGGCACGATTCTCCCCTCCCGCAGAACGAGCAGCCGGTCCGCGAGCCGGTCCGCCTGGTCCGGGTCATGGGTCGTCATGATGACCATGGACCGGTCGTCTTTTTTCATATCCTGAATGATCGATTCAATGATCGTGGTGTTTTCCTGGTCGATGGATGCCGTGGGTTCGTCCAGAAACAGGACCTCGGGGCCGAGAACCAGTGCCCGTGCGATGCCCAGGCGCTGGGTCTCGCCGCTCGAGAGCGTTCGGGCGTGCTGGTCCTTTTTCCGGCCGAGTCCGACGAAGGCGAGCGCCTCAGCCACCCTCTTTTTGATCATGTCGCGGTGAACGCCCCGTAACGTGAGGCCGTAGGCGACATTTCCGGATACCGTTGTATTGAACACGCCGACGCGGGGAAGCACCAGCGTCATCCGCCGTTTGAGCGCGATGTCCTGGGCAAGCGGCGCGCCGTTGTCAAGATACGCAATGCCGCCGCTGTCCTGCCGCTCAAGCAGGGCGCAGATGCGGAGGAACGTGGACTTGCCGCTGCCATTGGGGCCCATCAGCACATATGTCCCCCGCTGCTCGAAGACAGAGGAGCAGTCCGCGAGGACGGTTCTGCCTTCGTAGGACTTGGCAATATGAGAGACCGTGAGTTTCATTCGCCCGGGACCGCCCCCTTTCTCTGCGCCGCGTGGAACGCGGCGTTCACGAGGAACGACAGCGCCAAAAGGATGAGGCCCAGAGCGAGGGCGAGTTCGAAATTTCCCTTGTCCGTCTCAAGGGCGATGGTCGTGGTCATGACCCGCGTGTAGCCCGCGATGTTCCCGCCCACGATGAGGATTGCGCCCACCTCGGCCATGACTCTGCCGAAGGCGGCAATGATCGCCGACAGAATGCCGTACCTGGCCTCACGAATGACCGCGAGCGTTTCCTGTCCGGATGTCGCGCCGAGTGTGCGCGCGGCCAGCCTGATGACAGGATCGACATTCATGATCGCGGAGTGGCAGAGGGCGGTCACGATGGGTATCGCCAGGATTGTCTGGGCGATGATCATCGCAGAGGGGGAATAGAGCAGGCCGAGGAACCCGAGCGGCCCTCTGCGCGAGAGCAGGAGATAGACAACGAGCCCGACCACAACCGGCGGCAGGCCCATCAGCGTGTTCACGACGCTGATGGAAAGGTTTCGGCCGGGAAACCGTTTCAGTCCGAGCAATGCCCCCAGCGGGAGCCCCAGCGCGGTCGCGATGATCAGCGCGAAGCCGGAAACCTCGAGCGACAGGAGTATGATGCCGAACAACTCGGGATTGAGATGGAGAATGAGAGAAAGCGCGTTTTTAAAACCGACGAGGAATAAAGACATAGGTCAAACCTGAAAGAAGTTTTGCCACAGAACACAGAGGTCCTGGAGAATAAAAAAATTTTGAATTTCACCGGCCGTTTGCTTCTTCTGTGCTCTCTGTGAACTCTGTGGCTAATAGCTTTTCCAATTCAATATCACTTCGCGTTCGGAATGAACAGCGGGTTTCCGTTCTTGTCTTTGAATCCCGCGACAGCGTCCTGCCCTTCCCTGGAAATGATCCAGTTCACGAACTCCATGGCCTCTTTGTATTTTACGCCCTTGTTCTTTTCCGGGTTCACGGCCATGACGCCATACTGGTTGAACAGGACAGGGTCGCCTTCAAGGACCACGGCCATGTCGAGCTTGTCCTTGTCTTTGGTCGCAAGCCACGTGCCCCGGTCCGTGAGCGTGTATGCCCGCCTTTCATCAGCGATGCGCTGGGTCTTTTCCATGCCCTGTCCCGCTTCGAGATACCACTTTTGGCCGGCGGGTTCGATGCCTGCCTTTTTCCAGATCGACAGTTCCTTGGTGTAGGTACCGGACTTGTCTCCCCGCGACACGAAGGATTGGCCGCTTTCGGAGATTTTTCTGAACGCATCTGCCGCCGATTTCATCCCTTTGATCCTGGCGGGATCGTTCGCGGGCCCGATGATCACGAAGTCATTATACATCACGTCGTGCCGGTTGACGAAATATCCCTCTTCAACGGCCTTCAGCTCCTGCTCCCTGGCGTGGACGAAGACAAAATCCGCATCGCCCCGCTTGCCGATTTCGATTGCGGCGCCCGTGCCTACGGCCACGACATCCACCTTGATGCCCGTCTTTTTTTCGAACAGCGGCAGGATATAATCGAAAAGCCCAGAGTTCTGCGTGCTCGTGGTCGAGGCGCAGCGGATTCTTGGCTGTCCGGCAAGGGCAGCGGATGAGAACGCGACAAGCAGGGCCAGCGCAAGCGACATTTTCTTCATAAACGTCTCCTTTTTCGTGCGAGGATGGGAAGCAATTTTGTTTGTTCTTTCATAAGAAACTTCTGAAAGTCGTCATGAAATTTCCAGAATAGCTTGATCGCTTCTTCGCCTTCCTCCGTGACCCGTGCGCCGCCCCCGCCTTTTCCGCCGGTGCTGACTTCTACGAAGGGCCGCTTCGATTGCCTGTTCATGGAGTCCACGAGGTCCCAGGCGTGGCGGTAGGCCATTGCCATGGATTTAGCGGCCTTGGTTATTGACCCATGCTCTTTGATTTTTTCAAGCAGCGTGACGCGGCCCCACCCAATGAACGTCCCTTCCGGCCCGTCGATCCAGATGCGTCCTCGAAAAACCGACGAGAGCGGCGCCCTTTTCCTCCGGGCAGGCGCTTTTTCGTTATGCATAGCGTAGTATATTCAAAGGAATAACGGATGTCAAGCCCGTGTCGGGCCAATATCCGCCGGTTTACTTCGCGGCAGGAGGGGCAAGAGGCACGACAAGGGAAGCACGTAATTCATCAGGCGGAGGCGAATCCCACGGACGGAGGGAGGCTTTCTCAGAGGCGGAGGTCAGGCCGGCGGACGGGCCGCTTGTCCTTCCCGGTACAGCTTCCTCAGTTCTTTTTTCATGATCTTGCCCGTGGCGGTCCGGGGCAGGTCCTCGACAAACAGAAACCGGCGGGGAATTTTGTAATGAGCCACGTGGGCGGAGAGGAAGTCGCGGAGCGCTTTGGGCGTGACCTGCGCGCCGTCTTTGAGCACCACGTACATGATCGCCAGTTCCTTGCCTTCCTCATGCTCATGGGATACGCCGATCATCGAACACTCCTTGACCGCCTCGTGGCGGTACAGCGCTTCCTCGACTTCGAAGGGATAGACGTTCAAGCCGTCGACGATGATCAGGTCCTTCTTGCGGTCGATGATCCTGATGTGCCCGGACTGGTCGATCGTGGCCACATCGCCCGTGTAGAGCCAGCCCTCCCGGAGGGCCTTTGCCGTGTCCTCGGGCTTGTTCAGATACCCCTGCATGACGTTCGGGCCCTTCACCAGCAGCTCCCCCGCGATGCCCGGTGGAAGCTCTTCGCCGCTGTCATCGACGACCTTCACCTTGATGCCGGGAAGCGGCAGCCCCACGGTGCCGGGCTTTCTCCGGTCCTTCTCCAGGGGATTAAAGGACACGACCGGCGAGGCCTCCGTCAGGCCGTAGCCCTCTAACAAGGGGACCTTGAACGCCCTCTCGAACTCGTGGATCACCTTCACCGGCAGGGGCGCCGCGCCGGACACGCAGAGCCTCAGGTTCAGAAGGAGCTTGACGAAGAACGGCATGTTCCTTTCGGCCAGGATCTTGTAGACCGTGGGGATGGCGACAAAGAGCGTGATCCGGTCGACGATGAGGCTTTTCACGACGCGCGAGACGGGCCTCACCGAAGGAAGGAGCGAAATCATCGCGCCGGTCACGAGGGGAATGATTACGCACACGGTATAGGTAAACGAGTGGAACAGCGGAAGGAACACGACAAACCGGTCCCTGGGAGTGACCCTGATTACCTCTGTTGCGGCCAGCGCGTTTGCAAGAATGTTCCGGTGGGTCAGGAGCGCTCCCTTGGGGCGTCCCGTGGTGCCCGAGGTGTACAGGATCGTGGAAATATCGTCCACGGTATGCGCGTGCGAAACAAAGGCATCCGTCCCGGCGCCGGCATGCGCAAGCTCGGAAAGCGTATAAAAAGACCGGCCGGCCGCGCGGCTGAGTTTCTGCGCGGTGCCTGCGCAGTCCGCGTCATACAGGCAGATGGCCGCTTCGGCGTCGTTCAGAATAAAATCGATTTCCCCGGCGGTGAGAAGGTTGTTGAGCGGCAGCACCACGCCGCCGCCGCGGATGATGCCGAAATAGGCGGCGATATAATGGGGGCAATTATGACAGAGCAGGGCCACGCGGCTGCCGGGCTTCATGCCGCGGCTCGTCAGCTCCGCCGCAAAAAGCGTGGCCAGCCTGTTCATTTCCGCGTAGGTTAACTTCGTCCCCTCGAACTTGACGAACGGCGCGCGCGGCGACATGCCCGCCCGCCTCTCCAGAACGGAATCCAGAGGGACAATATCCCAGGTCATGAAAGGCAGTATAACATAGCCGGACGGCGGGGAGAAGGGGAAAATGGTCGGCAGTTATTTCACTCGGCTTGCTACGAATCCAAAACGTCCCGTACCTTCCTGGCGAGATCGATCATGCTGAGCGGCTTGGACAGGAAGTTGAGCCCTTCTTCCAGCAGCCCTTTTTGGGCGATGATGTCGGCCGTGTAGCCGCTCGTAAAAATTACTTTCGCGCCGGGTTGCATTTTTTTAATCTCCTGGTACGTCTCTCTCCCGTTTTTTTTCGGCATGATAAGATCGCAGAGCAGCAGCCGGACCTTGTCCCGGTTCTCGCGAAAGACCCTGACCGCATCTTCCCCATCGGCGGATTCCAGCACGGTATAGCCGGATTCCTGGAGCATGCCCTTGGTCGCGAGCCTCACCGTGGGATTGTCCTCGACCAGAAGGATTGTTTCCGTTCCTGTCGGGAGCAACATGCCCTCTTTTTTCGCGGTCTGCGGCACGGCCCGCCGTGAAAGCGGGAGATAAATCCTGAAGGTGGTCCCAGCGCCCGGCTCGCTGTAAACACGGATGCACCCATTATGCTTTTTGATGATCCCGTACGCCATTGCAAGGCCCAGACCGGTGCCTTGGCCCACCCCTTTTGTCGTGAAGAAAGGCTCGAAGATGTGCTCCTGGATATTTTTGTCGATGCCGCAGCCGGTATCCGACACCGAAATAAGCGCATACGTTCCCTGTGCGATATCATGTTGGGCCGGGGCAGCCGCGTACCGGTCCGTGGCTATCGTAAGCTTTCCGCCCTGGGGCATGGCATCCCGCGCGTTGGTAATCATGTTCATCAAAACATGCTCCAACTGCCCTGCGTCCGCTTCCACGACAAGGGTCTCGGGAGTAGCGCTCACAGTGAATTCGATATCTTCGCCGATCAGCCGGACCAGCAGTTTCTGGATTCCTCGGACCATCTCGTTGATGTCGACGGGCCTCAACTCCATGATCTGCTTTCTGCTGAACGCCAGCATGCTTTTTGTGAGGTTTGCCGCACGCTCCGACGCAGCCAGTATCTCCTCGACATGGTGTCGCAGGAAATCATCCGTTATCTTCTTGCGCAGGATGGAGGCGTAACCCGTGATGGCGGACAGAATATTGTTGAAATCATGCGCGATGCCGCCCGCCAGGGCTCCGATGGCCTCCATCTTCTGGGCCTGGCGCAGTTGTTCCTCGAGCTTTCTCTGCCCGGTGATGTCCCGGAAGTACCATACCCGGCCGTAATACTGGCCCTGGCTGCCGATGATCGGCGATGAATAACGATCGAACAGGCGGCGATCCTGCAGCTCGATAAGGTCCCTGCTCGTCTGATCCTTGTGCTCGTACAGGTATTTTACCTTGCCGAGGAAGCGGCCGGGGTCCGTGATTTTTTTCAGCACGAACGCGAGCGCCCGCTCGTCAGACTGTTCGCGGGTGATATCGGCGGGGATCCCCCACATTTCAACGAACCGTTTATTGAACGATATCATCCTGCCCTCTCCGTCGACGACGAGGATCCCATCGAGGGACGTCTCCTGTTGCGTCGCGAGAATCGTGTTACGGTAGAGGATCTCTTTCTCGATCCGCTTCCGTTCCTCGATCTCCTGCTTTAAGGCTTCGTTCACCTTTTCCAGTTGCCCCATTTTCTTTTCGAGTTTTCGGAGCAGCGCCTCGTTATGGTCCCGGAGAAACTCCTTTTCCCTCTTCGGAGACTGTTCACTGAGCGCAAGCCTGCCTGCCCGGGCGTCGTCCAGAATCTCATGCAGTATCCCGATCATCTCCTCGGGCTTTTGGGGCTTGATGATAAACCGTTCTGCCCCCAGGCTCAGGGCAAAGGCCTCGTCCTTCGGATCGGTATAGGTCGCGGTATAGAAAATGAACGGGATATTTTCCAGGAGATCGTCCGCCTTCCACCGCTGGCAGAGGGCAAAACCGTCCATGACGGGCATCAAGATGTCGGTAATGATAAGATCGGGCGGTGCAGTTCGCGCGAGCTCAAGCGCTTCCAATCCGTTGCGCGCGGTGACGACTTCATAGCCGTTGCCTTTCAGCAGTGTTTCCAGCATATACCGGTTTTCGGCAATATCATCGACGATCAGCACACGGATCATTTCGGGGGCCCTCCGGACGGACTCGCGTCAGCGAGGTACTGCTCGATCTTCCTGAGAAATGTTTCTGGATTGATCGGTTTTTCAATATACCCTGTGCATCCTGCTTCGAGCGCCCGCTCCCGGTCGCCCGCCATCGCGTAGGAGGTGACGGCGACAAGCGGAATGCCGGCGAGGTTCGGCGTCTCGCGCAGCTTTTTTGCCACGGCGTATCCGTCCATAACGGGCAACTGGATGTCCAACAGGATAAGGGCGGGACCGCTGCTCGAGGCGGCCTCGATTCCCAGCTTTCCGTCACGGGCGTTTACGACTTCATAGCCGCTCTTCTCGAGAAGGTACTTCACCAGATAAAGATTCTGCTCGTTGTCTTCGATATAAAGAATTTTCTTTTTCATGACGTCCTCTCCCGAAGAGGCAGCGTGAAGCAAAACTCGCTTCCCCTGCCCGGTTCGCTCTCGACGGCGATTGTTCCCCCCAGCAGTTCAGCCAGCCTCCTGGAGATCGAAAGACCCAGCCCGGTTCCCTCATAGCGGCGGGTAATGCCGCTTTCCACCTGATGGAACGGCCTGAACAATTTTACCATGTCCTCTTTTCTGATACCGATGCCCGTATCAAGGACGCGCGCGCTCACGACCCCGTCCCGGACCGAGCAATCCACCCCCACCCTCCCTTTTTCCGTATACTTGATCGCGTTGCTCAGCAAATTGAGCAATATCTGTTCGACCCGGCGTCGGTCGCTGACGATGGTCCCTACAGTATCGTCGATCGAGACGCTCATGTCCAAGCCTTTTTTTTGCGCAAGCGGGCGGACCGTTTGGACGATCCTGAGAACCGAGTCCTTTAGATCAAAAGGCGCCGCGGCAACCTGGAGCTGACCGGCTTCTATCTTGGAAATATCGAGAACGTCGTTAATAAGGTCGAGGAGATGTCCTGCGCTGCTCTGGACCATGTCCATCTGTTTTTTCTGCTCATCGTTCAGGGGGCCGGCCAGGCCCTGCCGCAGGATTCCTGTAAACCCGATGATGGAATTGAGCGGGGTCCTGAGTTCATGGGACATGGTCGCCAGAAACGCCGACTTCAGCCGGTCGGCCGCCTCGGCGCGGTCCTTGGCCACGGCGAGGGCCTCAAGCGCGACGCGGAGTTCGCTCTGGGCCCGCGACCGCTCCTCGATCTCGCGCTGCAGCTTCGAGTTCATTTCCTGCAGCGTGATCGTCCGCTCCTTGACGAGGTCTTCCAGATGGTCGCGGTACCGCATCAGCTCCTGCTCGGCCTGCTTGCGGCCCGTGATCTCGATCCCGCTCCCCACGACGAGGGCATTTCCTCCCACTTCGATCCGCCTGCCGGTAAAGAGAAAATGGCGCTCTCCCTCCTTCGTCCTGATCCTCGCTTCCGCCTCCGCTTCGCCCGTTTTGAAAGCCGCCGCGATGGACCGTTGGATGCGCTCCTTGTCCTCGTCGCGGATATTGCGAAGGCTGTCCATTCCCCGCAGTTCGTCGGGGTTGAGGTCGTTGATCTTTTCCAGGTACCGGTTCCACCGTACCAGCTGACCCGCGGAGTCGATCACGTAGAACGCTCCGGGCACGCTGTCGATGATAGTGTCGGCAAAAGCCTTTTCTTTCCGGAGCGCACGCTCCGCGGCGCGCTGTCTGCCGATCATGAGCGACAGGGAAGCCACGACCGCGGCGCCCAGGACAAGGCCGAATAGTTTCACCCATGCCGGCAGCCTGAACTGAACCTCTTCGGATGTCCATCGTTTCATCGACGCATAGTATGCCGACCGCGGGTCCTTCTTCAGGTCCGCAAGATCGCGGTCGATCGCGTCCAATAGGTCCGATGAAGCGTTTTTCGGCGCCGCGAAGAAAAACGGCGCGGGATCGAACATGATCGGCGTATCCTCCAGTCCGAACTTTCTCGCATGCATCAGTCCGTAGAAGCGGTTGGTGAGCCCGGCGTCGACCTTTCCCGCGGCGATCATCTCGAACTCGGTTTTGTAGTCCGGCACGGGGACGAGGGTGATCTTGAGCCCGAAGCTGTTCGCGAGCCGGCTGAAGGTCTCGAGCTGAATCGTCTGCTCCAGCGCGGCGACCCGCTTTCCGTTCAGGTCAAGGATGGATCGTATCCCGCTGCCGCGGGGAGCATAGACCTGGGACCAGGCAGTGAGCACCGGGACCTTGTGGAAGCTGAACATCTTTTCCCGCCCCGACGTGTACGCGACGTCGGGCATGATGTCGATCTCGCCTTTCGCCAGGCGGTCCAGGCCCTCCGCCCAGGTGCCGGAGACATAACGCAGGTTCCAGCCTTCGCGCTTCGCTATATGCTCGATGATATCGATGAAAATGCCCGACGGTTTGCCGGATTCGGAGGTGAAGACCTTCGGCGCATTCTCATAGACGCCGACCGACACGAGGCGGGCGGACGCTTGCACAAGCGGGGGTTCCCAGAAAAAAGAGGGCAAGGTCGCCAGGACAAGCAGCGCAGCAAAACGGCCGAGAAGCGCGGGAACAATCCGAATCAGGGAATTGAAGAGACGCGCCTTGTGTTCCCATTTCCCGGGCATGCGAAGTCCTTTCAATCGGCCGTGCGTTTACGATACTCGAATTCCTCAGCGAGCGCATTCCCCGTAGCTTACAGCGGGGTTAGCGAGCGAGTACGATAATCATTTCACCTTGGGAATGGATTCACCGGAACTCGCTCCGGGTGACATCAATGCAAGGAATTTAACCGGATTTTGACGTAAAAAAACAACTACTCGATTAGAACGGTTTAAAG
>DASWAB010000095.1:0-10100 GCA_036391375.1 Nitrospirota bacterium | reverse complement strand
AGCAACGGTCGTCATTACGTCGGACGCCTTGAGTGAGACCTTAAGATCGGTGAAGTTCCTGTCTTCAAGGATCCGGATGTGGCCGAAGGCGCTTTCGACGATCGCCTCCGGGGTCGGGTGGCCGTACTTTTCGAGCAAATGCTTTTCGAGGGAGCCAGCGTTTACCCCGATACGAATTGGAATGCCCTTATCCTTGCAGGCCCGTACCACCTCCGCCACCTTGTCCTCTCCGCCGATGTTCCCCGGATTGATCCTGAGACCATCAATCCCCAGTTTCACCGTTTCAAGCGCAAGGCGATAGTCGAAATGAATATCGGCGACGAGCGGAAGCGTAGTCCCTTTTCTGATAGCTCCGATTGCCTTCGCGGCCTCTTCATCCGGCACGGCGAGCCGCACGAGTTCGCAGCCCGCCCGTTCGAGCCGGCCGATCTGTCCGAGCGTCGCCTTCGCATCCCGCGTGTCCGTGTTGCACATGGACTGGACCGCAACCGGCGCTCCGCCTCCGATCGTGACATTTCCTAAAGTGATTTGCCTAGTTTTTTTACGAATGATAGAAAAGCTCATGTTTTGAAACTATTTCGCCACAAAGGCACCGGGAAAATCGTAGGATACATTACTGCATTTAAATGAGGTTATTACTTCATGTCTTCGGGGTAAAGCTTTTATCTTCCGAAAAATGCCCTCATGATGTCGTTGTACGACACCACGGCGATCAGCGTGATCAGGACCGCCGCGCCGACGGCCTGTGCCCGCTCCATTACCTTCCTGCTCACGGGCTTTCTGCGGACCGCCTCGATCACGAGAAACAGGATCAGCCCGCCGTCGAGCACGGGGATGGGAAGAAGGTTGAGGATGCCGAGCGAAATGCTGATCATCGCGAGAAAATAGATGAATGACGACATGCCAGCCGCCGCGGCCTTGCCGGACATCTGCGCGATCATCACCGGACCGCCGAGCGTCTTGATGGAAAGGTTAAAGGTCAACAGTTTTCGAAGCGTGATCAACGTAAGATCCATGGACTCCAGGGTCTTATCGAAGCCGAGCCGAAGGGACTCCAGAAAGCCGTACTGCTTGAAAACAAGCCTCATAAGAGGCTCGACGCCGATGAGGTACCTTCCCTCTTTCAGGATTGGCGTTGCCTGCAGACTGATGGTTTTTCCGTTGCGCTCGATGGTAATCTCCAGTTCTTTGCCCTGGCTTTCCTTTATCGTGGTAGAAAACTGGTTCCAGTAATATATCCTCAGGCCGTCAATCGCGACGATTTTGTCGTTGACTTGCAGGCCAGCTTTCTCGGCGGGCAACCCCGGCATTAGTTTGCCGACTTCAACGGGGAAATCCGGATAAAGGCCGGAAACGCCGATTTTTCGTTCCGGGTCCAATTTTGGCCGGAGAACCAGCGACTTTTTCTCTCCATGGCGATCAATCACGACGGTTATGTTCGTATCAGGGTTGACGGCGATCAGCATCTCGGCCTTCTCCCAGTCCGTTATCGCCCGTCCGTTTATCTTTTCAAAGATATCTCCCGTCATGAACCCCGCGCTCTCGGCCGCCGATCCCCTTTCCACATATCCTACCCTGACCGAGCCCACCGTATACGTGCCGATCAGGAACACGAGCGGCATCAAGAGAAACGCGAGCACGATGTTCGTAAGCGGGCCGGTGGCAGCGATCTTGGCGCGCTGCCACACGGTCTTGGACTGGAACTCGTCCGGGGCTCCCGTGGGTTCCTCGTCCGGGTTCTCGCCCGCCATCTTCACGTACCCGCCGAGCGGGAGCGCGGAGATGAGGTACTCGGTGTCGCCTTTTTTGTATCCATAGATCTTCGGCCCCATACCGAGTGAAAATTTCTCGACTCGCACGCCGGCCCTTTTTGCCATGATGAAGTGGCCGAACTCGTGCACGAATACGAGAATGCCGATGACTATCAGGAAGTATACAAGCGTCATTCCCTCTCCTTGCTCTATGACAGCATTATCCACGTGGTATACACGAAACAAGGGAAAAAGTTCATTCCACGCTCCGCACTACGAGCTTCGCAATGATTTTTTCCGCTTCCTGCCGCGCCCATTGGTCCGCTGTGAGCGCGTCCTCAACAGTGTGTATCGGTGAGGGGACGTGCGAATCCATGGCGGACTTGATGACGCGCGCGATATCGCCGTACCCGATCTTTTCCTGGAGAAAATAGTTGACCGCCACTTCATTTGCGGCCGAGAGCACGGCGGGCATGCTGCCCCCCGCCTCAAGCGCTTCGTAGGCGTAGGAGAGGCAGGGAAACCGGTCCGTGTCCGGCGTCTCGAAGGTCAGCGTGGCCACCCGCGCAAGGTCCAGCGCCGGCGAGACGCCGGGAAGCCGTTCGGGGTACGAGAGCGCGTAGGCTATGGGGCCCTTCATGTCCGGCGCGCCGAGCTGCGCCACGACCGCGCCGTCCCGGTACTCCACCATTGAGTGGATGATACTCTGCGGGTGAATCAGCACCCTGATCTTTTCCGGGACGATGTTGAACAGCCACCGCGCCTCGATCACCTCGAGCCCCTTGTTCATGAGCGTGGCCGAATCGATCGTAATCTTCCTGCCCATGCTCCAGTTGGGGTGCCTGAGCGCCTGGGCCGTGGTCACCTTCGCCAGGTCTTTTTTCGAATAGCTCCGGAACGGTCCGCCCGACGCCGTTAAAACCAGGCTTTTAATGTCCTTGTTTGTTCCCGCGTGCAGGCACTGAAAGATGGCGCTGTGTTCGCTGTCCACGGGGAGTATTTTGATCCCCGCCGCGCGGCTTTCCGCCATGACGAGTTCGCCCGCGGTCACGAGCACTTCCTTGTTCGCGAGCGCGATGTCCTTCCCCGCGCGGATCGCCGCCATCGTGGGGACGAGACCGGCGGTGCCGACAATCGCCGAGACCGTTGTGTCCGCCTCTTCCGCCGTTGCCACGCCGACCATGCCTTCGGCGCCGGAGAGGACGCGGACGTCAAGATTTGAGCAGCGATTTTTCAGGCCCTCGGCGGATTTCTTGCCGGCCACGGACACGACAGCGGGCTTGAATTGCCGCACCTGCTCTTCGAGAAGCTCGACATTGTTTCCCGCCGCCAGCGCGACCACCTTGAACCGGTCCGGAAACTTTTCTACGACCGACAGCGTCGATCTCCCGATCGAGCCGGTGGAGCCGAGAATGGAAATATTCTTCAAATGTCACTCCGCATTCCGCACTTCACGCTCCGCGCTACCTCATCCTGAGATAATAATACAATACCGGCGCGGCGAACATCATGCTGTCCATGCGGTCGAGGATGCCGCCGTGCCCGGGGATGATATTTCCCGAATCCTTGATACCGGCAGAGCGCTTGAAGAGCGACTCCACGAGGTCGCCGACCGTGCCGATGGCGGCCAGGAGCAGCGCGAGCCCCACGGCCTCGCCCTTTCTGATCGGCGGCATAAACCAGATGCGGCAGAGGAGCGCCATGCCTGCCGATGCAACCAGCGCGCCGATAAGCCCTTCAATGCTCTTCTTCGGGCTGACCTTTTCGTACAACCGGTGCCTGCCGAAGGGAATGCCGATGGCATAGGCGCCGATGTCCGATGCCCAGATCACAAAATAGAGAAACACGAGCCACTGTCTCCCCTCCGCGCCGGCGCGGATGCTGACCTGGAAGCTGAACAACAGAGCGACATAGATGATGCCGATGAATGTCGCGGAAACATCCTCAATCGCCCCCTCCACCGGGCGCGTCGAAAAGAGCCGGACGATCATGATCAGGATGAGACTCGCGGCAAGGTAAGGGTTCTCCCCGCCGGAATACAGCGGGTGGTACGCTTCCGCAACCAAAAGAGCCCCGAGCACGCTTCCGAGAACGACAAGGGGTTTAATCCCGCGGGCCTGCGCCATGCGGTAGAACTCGTACTGCCCCACGACCGCCGCCGCCCCCGCCAACGCCGTAAAATACACCGGCCGAAGCTCCCACGCGACAAGATAGAAGACGGGGAGGAACAGGAGGCCGGAAATCACTCTCTTACGCAGCATGCATAGTCTCCATGGATTTCATTTCTGTGCAAGAGATTTTTGAAGCCTCACTTCCGAACAAGCTGTTCCTGCGTCAGACCGAACCTGCGCTGCCGGCCCTGATAATCGAGGATCGCCGCAATAAGATCACGCTCCTCGAAATCGGGCCAGAGGGTATCGGTGAAATAGAGCTCCGCGTACGCAGCCTGCCACAGCAGGAAATTGCTGATGCGCTTCTCGCCGCTCGTGCGGATGATCAGATCGGGGTCCGGAAGCCCCGCGGTGTCGAGAAATGCGGAAAAAATCTCTTCGGTAAGACCGCCGGCCGCCACATCCGACGAATGCAACCGCCTGATCGCTTCGACAATTTCGCCGCGTCCGCCGTACGAAAGCGCGAGATTCAGGACCATGCCCGAGTTGCCTTCGGTCTCGGACGCCGCCCGTTCGATCCATGCCTGAACGGATGACGGGAGGCGGTCGATCCTGCCGATGGTTCGAAACCGGATGTCGTTCTTCTTCATGGCCGCTATCTCGGCCTTGAGAAAGCCTCCGAGCATGTCCATGAGAAAACCCACTTCTTCCTTGGGTCTGCCCCAGTTCTCGTCGGAGAACGCGTACAGCGTAAGCACCTTGATGCCGAGCTTCCGGCACTGCTCCGTGACGCGCCGCACCGTGTCCGCGCCCTTCTTGTGGCCCGCAACGCGCGGCAGTCCGCGGCGGATCGCCCACCGGCCGTTGCCGTCCATGATGACGGCGATGTGGCGCGGCAGGGAGGCGGGGTCCGGTTTCATTCTGTCTTCTTCCTGGTCAGCGTCTTTCTGTTTCATAAAGCTTTTTCCATTCGTCGGAATTGCGGCCCGATTTTAGTTATGAGGGCCGGCTGCATCCTCGTTTGATCTATTTTGCCGTATAAGACACGAGGCGAAACGTATCGCTCGAGAACGTGCCGCCCGAAGATTTTACGAGCCCCAGAATCTGCGCGCCCGGTTCCTGCTGCCTGAGGACCTGGAAGTCAAGGACCGGCCCCGTTGCCTCCTTGATGCTCCAGCGCTGTTCGAGTCTGGCGCCTGTCCATCCCAGACCGATGAATTCGGCTTCTTTATACCCGCTCAAAAACGTCGCCCCGCTGTTCTTCGGCAGGACGATCTCGTCCCTGCCGTCCCCGTTCATGTCCAGCGCGAGGATCCTCCCCCTGATCTTCACTTTTTGCCCCTTGTCCGCCTCTGCCTCCTGCTTCGAGAGCACGGCCGCGATGCCGGTTACGGGTTTTATCACCGTAATGCCGACGGACGGATACTTCTCCTCGCTCCTCCAGATGACCGCGGCCTGCGAGTAGACGACCAGCCGTTCCTTGTCGTCAAACGAAACTAACAGCGGCTGGGTTTCCCCAAGATCGGCATACACAAAGCCGTACAGGCCGACCCCCGGGGGAAGCGGGAGGTCTGCGCCGGCCGTATAGGTCGCGCCGGACCACGCATACTGTTTCGGCTGTCCGGAAAAAAACGTCTTCGGATCGTATGCCTGCCCGATCAGGATGCTTCCCTTGCGGGGATAGCTGACCACGCGCAGAAATCCGGGGAGATCGGCGATGCGCCGGTAGACGCCGTCTCTGAACTCAACGACATAGGAGACAATCTTGCCCTTCAGCATGCCCGTTACGAATATCTCCGGTTTGCCGTTGCCGTTGATGTCTGCGACATCAAGGTTGATATGCTGCATCTCGCCCGCGGCATAGGTGACGGGTTCGGCCCAGTCCTCACGCCACCCCCCGGCCCCCTGCCTGAAAACATGCAGCCTCATCCCGTCTGAGAAAACATAGCGGAGCACGCCGTCACCCTCAAGGTCTGCCGCTGCGAACAACTGCGCCTCAAAAGGGAGCTCTGAAATGCCCGCCTTTTCTTCCTTCACGGGGGCGAAGAAGGGTTTTACCTCTCCAAAGGCGTCCTTTTTCGTTCTGAGGTCGAGCATGGCCACGATCGTGCCGATCAGGCGGGCGTCGTCGGCATAAAACAGGCGGGTGGCCGTCAGGAACCGGTTGTCTGATGGATAGATGGCAATGGCCGCGACCGCGTCGAGGCCGTAGGTGCGGCCCAGTTCTCTGATCAGGGAGCTGTCGCGTTGCTTCCGGTCTTTGAGGAACGCCGCCGTCTTTTCGCTGTCAAGAACGGAAAACCTGCCGGATTCATTCAGCCGTCCCGCGAGCCCCTGTATGATATCGGGGCGGTCCGCACGGAGCGGGAGAAGCGCGAGGCTGACTTTCTTCGGCGTGATCCTCGCCTTGTCCCCAAGCCTGGGATCTTTGAGCTTTTTCTTTATGATTGCGGTGGATGTCGCCGCCTCTACCGCCACCACCTCGACGTCGCCGATTGCTTCTTCTTCCCGGCCGATCACCGCGCCTGTTACGGGATGCAGGATCTCCTTCCCGTCACGCCAGAGCGTAAGGGCCACGCCGGCAAGCAACCCGTCCTTCGTCCCGAGCGAGATCGTCAGGAGGTCGCCCTGCACCGCCTTCACCTCTCCCTGGACCTTGGGAAAATATGACTGGATCGCCGCAGCAAGCTCATCGACGGAGGTATATTCCTCCACGCCGAGCGGCTTCTCGGCGGCGCTCGCGGCAGCAGCAAGCGCTGTTGCCAGCAAGAATAGGATGATTGTTTTTTTCATGCCTTTGATAACCTCTTTCCTCTGCTGCCAGTTTTCATTTTACAGTTCTCATTTGTTACTCGATCTTCACCCGGATCTCGTTTTCCCACGATTTTCCCGGCGGGAGCGAGATGCGCCAGAGCGGCATCACCATCGAACTCTGATACACCCGCTCGAATCCTGCCTCGGACTGCGAGACCGTCTCGACCGGCGCCCGCCAGAAGACCGCCGGCCCGGAGAACGCAAGCGTCAGCCTGATTTTGAGCCACTCGTCCACAAGGCTCACCCGGTCCACATTATTCGTCTCTCCAAAAGAAGCAAGGTTCTTCTTGTCCAGCGTATGTCCGGGGATTTCATAATACCGGTCATGTGCGTCCCCGGCGAGGAGCGAAAAATTGAACTCGCTGCCGAACAGGGTGTTAAGCTCTTCGCTGCTTTGATTGGCAATCGAGTACCTGACGACGATCTCCGATTCGGCGCCGCGCAGGGACACGTCTTTCCTGAGCTTTATGCCGAGTCCGGCGACATTCCCCTCGCGCTCCAGCGAAACGGCGGCGGCACCGCTCGACCGCCTTGACTTCACGCCGTACGCGCCGAGCACAAAGTCCCCTGCTTCATAATATTCCGATTTCATGAAACTCGCAAGATCAACGCCGGACCCTAAAAAGTGGTCGAGAAGCGAACCGCGGGTGTACCAGTCGTAGAGGAGATGGTACTGCAACCCCTCTTCCTTCACCGCCACCCGTTCGTGGATCGTCCTGGCCCCGTCGGAGGAGCCCGTCGCCCTGTCCTTGACCATCTGAAGAATTTTTTCGTGGTAGACTTCGCGCCTTCGTGTGAGCGTGTTCGTGAGGTTGAACGAGCGCGGCTTCCAGTCAAGCTCCGTGATCCTGCCCCCCTCGGCCGGATCGATAAACAGGTTCAGGAGCCGGGAGTTCAGCATGACCTCCTCGGCCCCGTCCTGATCGAAATCCCCCCGCTCGATCTCGATCCACGGTTTCCCTTCCTGTCCACGGGCCCCCGACCCGTGCCCCTTCAAGATGGTATCGGCAAGATACTCCGCCTGGATCAGGTGCTCGTACACCGCTGAGCGCAGATGCGGCAGATAGAGCCCGCCGAAAACGCCGTGCCAGTACGCGTCATTGCACTGCGACTGGTAGAGGTGGTCGAGCATTCCGTCCTCAACGACGTTTTTCTTTGAGCCCTGCGCATTCGAAACCCCCAGCGCCTCATGGACCTTCCGGCTGGCCATCATCATGCGTTTATGCATATGGCCGCTCTCGGCATACTTGGCCAGAAAATTTCTCCAGATCCCGCCCTTGATGAACGGCCTGAGGCCGGCGAACTCCGGGACGTGCCGGACCTTTGCGAGCGCGTCATTGTACTCTTTCATGGCGCGCGGCGGGAGCGCCCATTCGCCCATCTCCATATACGAAGCCGTGGGGAGAAAGATTTTGCCGCGCAACGGCTCTTTGACGAGATATTCCGAAAACGTCGTGGTTTCGAGCCACTCGCTGTTCTGCTCAAGGAGCATGAAGAACCGGTCGAGCCAGCCTTCCTCGTATACCGTGCGGTACGTTTCGGGCCAGACCCCGAACTTTTCCCCGTCGTCGGCCATGACCGCAAGACGATTCCGTCCTGCCGAGCGAAGACCGGCAAGAAGTTCGATTGTCTCCTCCGGCCGGTGGAACGGGATCAGATACCGGAGTTTTTCGCTGCCGGGAAATATGCGCAGGATGCGGTCTTGTTCCTCCGTGAGGTAGCAGCCGTCGAGTTCGTCATCGCGGAGGCCCGCCATCTTGAAATGGAAGTCGTCCACCACCACGTGGTCGATGCCGGCTTCGGCGATGAACTTCGGCAGGTGCGGCTCCCAGACGCGCTCTGCGAGCCACATGCCGCGGCTGGCGCAGCCGAGCGTGCGGCGGATATAGTCCGAGAGCGCGCGGATCTGACCGACCTTGTCATCGTCCGGCAGCACCGCGAGGACCGGCTCATAAAAACCGCCCGAGAGGATCTCGGCCCTGCCCTCCTCCACGAGGTTCCGCAGCATATCGATGAATTCCGGATGGCGCCGCTCGAAAAAATGATAGAGGATGCCCGTATAGTGGAGAGCGATCTTGATCTTCGAGTGTCGTTCGAGCGCCCTCAGGAAGGGCAGGTAGGACTTCTGGTACGCGTCCTCCGCCACAAACTCAAAATTGCCGACCGGCTGATGATTATGGATGGCAAAGATAAATTGTACTTTCGGCATCGGTCTGAAGCTCGTGAGTTTCCCGTCGTTATGTTTGGATACAGATTGAAATATTAGCCTTATGGTGCTGAAATGTCAATCGAAAACGGGAAGTGGGGCGTTCCGCAGCGACGTTTCGTGATGTTTCAATAAGTGAAAAAGAAGACGGATACTGCCGCCATTTTTTCATGGCGGCCTGTCTCCTGAATGGTCCTTATTTTTTCCTGCCCTGCTGCTTGCACGTCATTTCAAAAAGGGTCTCTGCGGTCGATTCTGCGGGAATAGGCGACCAATCGGAGGGTGTCTCAATCGTGCTTGAGTGCCGTCCTTCCCGTTCTTTTCCGGATATAGCGCCTTCACCCATACCCGGACAAGATTGCCTTCCAAGCGTTCCATATTCACGGGATTGTAAGCATAATCAGCGCCATCATCGTCCGTCGCATAATATACCCATGCCTCTTGCGGCATTTCCTGTTTGAGCGGAGTTGAGCCTACGGATGGACGGACAGGAAAAACGATGGGCAAACAACACAGGAACACTAAGAGCTTTCCGTAGTTTTCAAGATCATGGCCTCCGTTCAGAAAATAGACAGCCACGGAAAATCATACCCGCTGACGCCGCCTATAGTAATCTTCATTGTTGAAAAATGCAATTGATTTTTTCTAACTCAAGGTAAAAAACTTCCATAAGAGCCGCCCCTCTGAAGGGGCTCTTACCATTACAGGAACTGCCCGATTATGATGAGCGCAAGCATGAGGAACCCGGCCACGATAAGGACAAAGCCGGAAAGGATGCCCGCATCGGTGATCCATGTTTTTTGTGGTCCGATACGCACGAGGTCAATTCCCCCGCCATCCATAAGGCGTTGATATTCGAGCGGCCGCTCCCGCTGCAGCTCATCGAGGGTGAGCCTCCCGGTGACAATGACCGGATCCATGGGAAATTTCTCCGGACGCAGGTGCGTGTTGAAGAAATGAATGGTGAAAATGAAGCCGGACGCAAGGAGCGCCTCGTCGCTGTGGACGACCGTTGCAATGTTGAAGGCCCAGCCGGGGCAAAACCTGCCGAAAAATTCAGGGAACCAGAGAAAAAGTCCGGACAGACCGATCATGCCCACGCCCCAGAACACTCCCCAGTAATCGAATTTTTCCCAGTAGGTAAAGCGGTCAAACTCGGGCCTGGGGCCCCGCCCGAGAAACCAGCGAAAACTGCGGTAGACATCAACAAGGTCCTTG
>DASWAB010000094.1:0-3701 GCA_036391375.1 Nitrospirota bacterium | reverse complement strand
GACCTTCGCCTTTTCGTCCAGGACCCGGTCGGCAATGAACGCGGCGGGCGGTTCCATCGCCATGAGGCAGAGCAGTTGAAACACGTGGTTCTGGAACATGTCGCGGATCACTCCCGCTTTTTCGTAGTATCCCGCGCGATGCTCCACGCCGACGGTTTCGGACGCGGCGATCTGCACATGGTCCACGTACCGCCTGTTCCAGAGCGGCTCGAAGATCGAGTTCGCGAACCGGAACATGAGGATGTTCTGGACCGTCTCCTTTGCCAGATAGTGGTCGATGCGAAAGATCTGGCTTTCCTTATAATGGGCATGCACGATCCTGTTCAGCTTCCGGGCCGAGGCGAGGTCGCTGCCGAAGGGCTTTTCGATCACGATATGGCTGCGCCCCTGCTCCTCCCGGGACAGGCCCGCGGCGCCCAGGTTGTGGATGACCTCCTCGAATACTGCGGGAGGGATGGCCAGATAGAACATCCTGTTTCCGCCGGTCTGGTGCCGGCGTTCGAGCTCGGGGAGCTTGTTTTTGAGGGAAACGGCGTAGGAGGCGGGGTCGCCGTAGTCGAAGGTGGAATAGTACACTTTCGCCGCGAGCGCGTCCCAGCGCGCCTGAGCGAACTCCTTCAGCAATGCGGTTTTCACCGCCTCGAACATGGCGGCCCGGAACTGCTCCGTCGTCATCTCGACGCGGCTCGTGCCGAGGATGAAGAACTGCTCCGGCAAAAGACCGCTCGCAAAGAGCCGGTAGAGCGACGGGAACAGTTTTCTTTTCGTCAGATCCCCGGAAGCGCCGAAAATGATCAGCGCCGCAGGCTGCGTGACTTCGAGCTCGCAGTTCTCCACCCGCCGGTACTCCGGCGTCTTCGGAATTTCCTCCGGGGATTTTTCAACGCCGAGCTCAGCGTCCGGATCCATATGCCCTCGCCCCGGGCTCCCGGATCAATGCGTTCCAGTCCGCGGAAAATTTCTCCATGCCCTTGTTCGTAAGATCGTGGCGGATGTCGTAGGCTTCCCAATTCTTGCCGAGCTCGATCCGGCGATAGGGGATCGCCTTGAGCCCGCGCGCATCGTAGACGTATTCCTCTCCGGGCATCGGGGTCCCCTTTTCCGCCCATTCCTTCAGTATCTCATAGGGGGCGGTGATGATGTCAGAGCCGAGTTTGACGGCCTCTAAAAGATGACCGAGGCTTCTCACGCTTGCGGTCAGGACCTCCACATGGCCGTCTCCCTCCCGGTACATCCGGATGATATCGGCGATGACGTCCATGCCGTTCTCACCGCGGTCATCGAGGCGTCCGATGAAAGGCGAAACATAGACCTGGCCCTTCTTCGCACCGCGGGTCGCCGCGTACACGGCGGCGGCCTGCTCCTGGGAAAAACAAAGCGTCATGTTGACCCTCAGCCCCTCCTTCACCGCGCGCCCCGCGGCCTTGAGCCCCTCACGGGACGTCGGGAACTTAATGTGCGCGTTCGGAATCCACGAGAACATGTCCCTCCCCTGCACGAGCATCGTGTCTGCCGTGGTGGCGGCGTCGGCGTAGACCTCAACGGACACAGACCCTTCCGGCATCAGGCCGGATATGGTCGTGACCACCCCACGGTAAAAATCGAATACCTCCTGAGCGCTGAATTTTTCGCCCTTTTCCAATCGCCCGCGGGCCTCCGGGTTTTTTGAGATCAGCGTCGGGTTTGTCGTCTGTCCGTCGAGAAATCCGAGGAGCTTTATGATGTCTCGGGTCTCTTCGGGATTTCCGCCGTCCAGAAAGATTCTGGTTTTAAGATTTTCCGGTTTCATAAAAATGTCCCTTCTTACGCAAAAGGCTGACGAAACGCCCCCCTCGTTGCTTCATTTTCTTTTTTCCTTCACCTCATGGCCGCCGAACTGGTTCCGCATGGCGGAGAGGAGCTTCCCCGTATAGCTGGGGCGCTGCTGCGACGCGAGTCTGAAGTCGAGCGCCCCCCCGATGATCGGCACGGGAATACCCAGTTCCTTTGCCGCCTCGACGGTCCACATCCCTTCCCCGCTCTGCTCCACGGACCCGGAAACGCCGTCCAGCCCGTCCCCGTACTGTTCAAGGGAACTCCCGAGCCACCCGACCAAGCGCGACTCAATGACGCTCCTGTGATTGTACAGGTCGGCAATGGCGGCAAGGTCCGCCTCGAACGGGGACGCCTTCAGAACGGCAAACCCCTCGGCAAGGGCCTGCATCATGCCGTATTCAATGCCGTTATGCACCATTTTGACGAAATGGCCCGCTCCCGATTTCCCGATGTAAGCATAGCCACCTTCTGTCGCAAGGTCGCGGAACAGGGTTTCATACTTCCGGTATATCTCCTCCCTGCCTCCGACCATGATACAGGCGCCGTTCCTTGCGCCGGAGGGCCCTCCGCTTATTCCCGCGTCAAGAAAGGCAATGCCTTTTTTCTCCAGATCCGAAGACCGCCGCATGGATTTCTTGTACGGGGAATTGCCGCCATCGATGATAGTGTCGCCCGGCGTGAGAAGCGGCGCAAGTTCCGTGAGAACGGCGTCAACGGCCTGGTGAGGGACCATCAACCAGACAAGCCGGGGAACGGGAAGTTCGCCCGCCAGAGCGGCTATGTCTGCGGCGGCCCGCGCTCCCTGTTTCGCTATGGCGTTGACCGCCTCTTTATTTCTGTCGAAGGCCACGATCTCATGCTTTTGCCCCAGGAGCCGTTCGACCATATTGAAGCCCATTTTCCCCAGACCGATGTAGCCGAGTTTCATACGGACCTCTTTGCCTCTGTTTGGTTTCGGATCATCGCTTATCTTTTCATGAATTCTTTTTCAATCTCCGCTACCTTGCCTAAGCGCCTTCTATGACGTTCCGCGCCGGAAAACGACGCCGCGAGGAACGTCCGGACGATTTCCTTTGCGAGCTCCGGTCCGATCACCCGCGCTCCCAGGCAAAGGACGTTCATATCGTCGTCCTCCACGCCCTGATGGGCGGAAAAGGCGTCATGGCAGGTTGCCGCGCGAATGCCCGGAAACTTGTTCGCCGCTACGCAGGCGCCCACTCCGCTGCCGCAAATAAGGATGCCCCGCTCCGCCTTCTCCCCGCGCACGGCCTCCGCTACGGCGCGCGCGTAATCGGGGTAATCTGCGGGTTCGGCGTTGTAGGCGCCGAGGTCGCGCGTCTCATGACCAAGCTTTTTCAGGGAGGGGATGATGATTTCCTTGAGTTCAAAACCCCCATGGTCGGCCCCTATCGCGATTTTCATGCCTGCTCACCTCGAGCTACGGCGCGCATGTGCCTCCTCTTGCCAAACCGGGCCTCGCCTGCCGCAGTAATCTGTTTTCTGGCGTTTTGTATTCTTCCGGACGCTACGGGAGAGGCGGCAATCAGGAGGGCTTCTTAAAGCATAGCATAGGGACGTGATATGTCAAGAAAGGGCGGCGCGAAAGGACTACGGCTGACGTGCAGCATGGATTCGATCAGCTTTTCAAAAAGCGCCGCGAACTGCTTAGTCATCTCTTCTCGTCAATCGCGAAACGCGGCTCGCGGATGGATTCTCCTTTGCAGACCGGGCATTTTCCCGGCCTTTTGAGCTTTTCCCGCTTGGTAAAAACAAAACCGCACTTTTTGCATTCCGCGGGCATGATGACCAGGCGCCGGCCTGACAGGGCGATTGTCTTTTTAATGTGATCGAGATGAGCGGCCACATCGCGCTCCGGGATGCCGGCT
>DASWAB010000093.1:0-7926 GCA_036391375.1 Nitrospirota bacterium | reverse complement strand
CGGCGAATCGGTCCCCGTGCGCAAGACCGCTTGCGAGGATATCAGGGAAATGGCTCGTCCGGGAGGCGAGGATTCTCCCTTTGTGTATTCCGGCACCATGGTCGTTCAAGGGCAGGGAATAGCGACCGTCCTGGCCACGGGCGTCAACACCGAAATCGGGAAGATCGGCAAGGCGCTCGGGGGAGTCGGGATCGAGGAAACCCCGCTTCAGAAGGAGACGGGAACAATCGTCCGAAACCTTGCGCTCGTCGGCGTTTTTTTCTGCGCGCTCGTCGTTATTGTCTACGGACTGACGCGGGAGAGCTGGCTGAACGGGTTCCTTGCCGGCATCACGCTGGCCATGGCGCTCCTCCCGGAGGAATTTCCCGTGGTCCTGACCATTTTTCTCGCCCTGGGCGCGTGGCGCATTTCTCAAAAGCGGGTGCTCACGCGGCGAGTTCCCGCGGTCGAGACCCTGGGATCGGCCACGGTGCTCTGCGTCGACAAAACGGGAACCATCACGCAGAACCGCATGTCCGTCGGCAGGCTGTACGCGCGCGGCGGGTTTTATATTCTTGACTCCCCGGCGGAGAAAACCATTCCCGAGCCCTTTCATGAGATTGTCGAGTTCAGCATCCTTGCGAGCCAGAAGGACCCCTTCGACCCCATGGAAAAAGCGTTCCGTGAACTGGGGAGGAATTTTCTCGCCCGGACCGAGCACCTCCACGACGATTGGACCCTGGTTCGGGAATATCCGCTGTCGAACGACCTCATGGCGCTTTCCCATGTCTGGAAATCGCCGCACGGCAGCGAGTACGTGATCGCCGCGAAGGGGTCGCCGGAGGCAATCGCGGATCTCTGCCATCTCGATGAGACGCGGCGCAGCGAGCTTTCAAGGGCGATTGAAAGCATGGCCGGGGACGGCCTGCGCGTTCTCGGCGTCGCGCGCTCGCATTTTCGCATCACGGACCTGCCTGGGGAGCAGCACGACTTCACGTTTGAATTTCTCGGCCTTGCGGGGCTTGCGGACCCCGTCCGGCCGGGCGCGGCCGAGGCGGTCAGGGAGTGCCATGCCGCGGGCATTCGCGTGGTGATGATCACGGGGGACTATCCCGGCACGGCCGCGAACATCGCGGCCCGGATCGGCCTCCGGGACAGCGGCCTGGTCATCACCGGTCCCGAGCTGAACGCCATGAACGACGAGGAGCTTCAGCGGCGCATCGGGAGCGTCAACATATTCGCCCGCGTCGTGCCCGAACAGAAGCTCAGGATCGTGAATGCGCTCAAGGCGGCCGGCGAAGTCGTGGCCATGACGGGAGACGGGGTGAACGACGCGCCCGCGCTCAAGGCCGCCCACATCGGCATCGCCATGGGCGGCCGTGGCACGGACGTCGCGCGCGAGGCTTCCGCGCTGGTGCTGCTCGACGATGATTTTTCATCCATTGTGCAGGCGGTGCGCATGGGCCGGAGGATTTTCGACAACCTGAAAAAGGCCATTGCCTACATCTTCGCTATTCACGTGCCGATTGCCGGGCTGTCGCTCATTCCCGTGCTGCTCAAGTGGCCGCTGGTGCTCCTGCCGGTGCACATTGTGTTTCTCGAATTGATCATCGACCCCTCGTGTTCCGTGGTGTTCGAGGCCGAGTCCGAGGAGCCGGACGTGATGAGCCGGCCCCCGCGCAGGCCCGATGCGCCGCTTTTCGGCACAAGGACCGTGGGGCTCAGCCTCCTCCAGGGATTGAGCGTGCTGGCCATCGTGCTGGGGGTTTTTGTCATAGCGCTGAAGCGGGGGCAGGGCGAGGAAGATGCGCGCGCGCTTACGTTTACCACGATGGTCATCGCCAACCTGGGGCTCATCTTTGCAAACCGGTCATGGTCCCGCCCCATCTGGGACACGCTTCGTTCGCCGAACGCTGCTCTTTGGTGGGTGATGGGCGGGGCGGTCCTGTTGCTGGGATTGTCGCTGTATATTCCGTTTCTCCAGAATCTTTTCCGTTTTTCTTTCCTGCACGCGGTGGATATCGTGATCTGCGTCAGCGCGGGCGTTGCCAGCGTCCTGTGGTTTGAAGTGCTGAAGGCGGTGAAACGGCGGAAGACCGTGTCGGTCAATAAATGTTAAGGGTGCTGCGCCGGTGGCACGACGGGAGTCACAGGAGGAACAAACGGCCTGCCCGGCGGAGTGATTAGACCCTGGACAGCCGGCTCTTGGATGGTGGAGGCGAACACCCACTCACGGTACTGTTTCTTTCCTTCGAAGAAGTTATAGTCCACCGGAAAGCCTGTATGCACGAGAGGAGAGGTATTATAGGGCACTGGAAAGCCCGCCTGCTTGAGCGGCTGCTTGTCGCTGGGGCTGTGCACGCCGATGATGCGCTGGGTAAGCGCGTGCCGGACCACCACAAAGTCATCTCCGGAGACGGGGTCCTTGTACAACTGACGGAGATGCCGTTTTCCCGCCGGGGTCCTGCTATCGTTGAGAAGGTCTTCAAGGTTTTGAGGATATTCGGGTTTTCCGGGAATCGCGAGATAGTACCGCTCGATGGCCTGGCGGTACTGGTCTCCCCGGAAAAGCAGTTCCTCTTCCTTGTCCCTGAGGATCACGTTGCTCCAGTATTTGCCTGCGGCCCCGAGGCTGATTCCGATGATCACGATGGCGGCGAGCAGGGCGAGGTAGGTGAAGCCCGGAGAATAGCGGAACGCAGGTCGCGGGTTGCGGATTGAAAAACACTTTTTACGGTGTATCCTGAACGCTCGACTTTTCATCCTACCTGATAACCGGCTTGAGCTTACTCAATGAACGTCACCCGGTTGATCTCCTTGAAGGTCGTGTCGCCGGCGAAGACTTTGGCGAGCGCGGACTGACGGAGGGTGGTCATGCCTTCGGCAATCGCGGCCTTGCGGATCTCGGATGACGGACGCTTTTCGAGGATCATCTCCCGGATGTGGTCCGAAAGGTCGAGAAATTCCGTGATGGCCTTTCTGCCCCGGTATCCCGTGTAATTGCACTCCTTGCAGCCGCCGATTTCAAAGAACCGGTGGTCCTTGTTCTGCTCATAATCGAGGGCCGAGTCCTCAAGCTCCTTTCTGCCGAGCGTGGCCTGTTTTTTGCACCGCGGGCAGAGTATCCTGACGAGCCGCTGGGCCAGGATGCAGTTCAGGGACGACACGAAGTTGTACGGCTCGATGCCCATGTTCAGGAACCGGCCGAGCACGTCGAAGGCGTTGTTTGCGTGCACCGTCGTGAAGACGAGATGTCCCGTGAGCGCGGACTGCACGGCGATCTGGGCCGTCTCTGCGTCGCGGATTTCGCCGACCATGATCTTATCCGGATCATGCCGCAGGATCGAACGGAGCCCGCGCGCGAAGGTGAGGCCCTTCTTCTCGTTCACCGGGATCTGCGTTACGCCCCGGAGCTGGTATTCGACGGGGTCCTCGATGGTGATGAACTTGTCCTCGCCGGTATTGACCTCGGACAGGGCCGCGTACAGGGTGGTGGTCTTGCCGCTTCCGGTCGGGCCCGTGACGAGGACCATGCCGTAGGGTTCGCGGATGCTTCTCCGGAACCGCCGGAGGTCCGTCTCGTCGAACCCGAGGCTCTCGAGCCTGAGGGTGTTCACGCCGGCGGTGATGGATTCCTTGTCCAGAATGCGGATGACCACGTCCTCGCCGAACGCGGACGGCAGGATCGAAACGCGGAAGTCGATGGTCTTGCCGCTGGTCCTGAGCTTGAAGCGTCCATCCTGGGGGACGCGGCGCTCGGCGATGTCGAGGTCGCTCATGACCTTGATGCGCGATACGATGGCGCTGTGGAACTTGATGTCGATGGGTTCGGTGGCCGGGTACATGACGCCGTCGATGCGGTACTTGATCAAAACGTTCTTGTCCGTGGCCTCGATGTGGATGTCGGAGGCCCTGCGCTGGATGGCGTCGAAGACGGTGGTGTGGATGAGCTTGATGATAGGGCTTTCGTCCTTGTCGATGCTCTCGAGCGACAGGATCTCCTCGCTCTCGCCGTCCTCCTGCTCCTTCACGATGTGAAATTTGAAGTCCTCGGACACGGCGTGCATCACCTGCTCGGAAGAGCCGCTTCGCTTGAGCACGGCCTGGATCGCGGAGGGCGTGCTCACGCAGATCTCGATGCCGCGGTTCAGCACCATTTCCAGCTCGTCGATGGACGGAAGGTTGTTCGGGTCGGTCATCGCTACGACGAGCACTTCGCCGTTGTCCTCAAGGGGGACGAACTGGTACCGCTGCATCAGCTCCACGGGGATGGTCTCGAAGAACTTGGCGTTGATACGGAAGTCCGCGAGGTCCCTGTGCCGCAGGTCGCGCTGCTCCGCCAGCGCCTGCGCGAGCGCCTCTTCGGTCACCAGCCCTTCCGACAGGAGGAGCTCGCCGATCCGTTTGCCCCGCCCGTCGGCCTGCGCCAGAACGGCGTTGATTTGCTCCTCGGTCACGACCCCCCTGCCGACGAGGATGTCCCCTAACCGCTTTCTCCTGAAGGATGTCATTTAAGCCGCGCCCCCATTTCGAATATCGGAAGGTAGAGAGCCACCACGATTACGGCCATCACCAATCCCATGCACACCATGAGCACGGGTTCGATCATGGTCGTGAGCACCGTCAGGCTGTTCTCGACTTCCTGGTCATAAAACTCCGCTACGTCCTCAAGCATCTGCGGGAGATCTCCCGACGATTCCCCCACCTCGATCATCCGGACGGTCATGTCAGGCGCCAGCTTCGTGCGTTCGAACGCATCGGCGAGGCTTACGCCCTCGGTCACGAGCTTCCGGGCATCCTCCAACCTGCGGGCCACGATCTTGTTGCTGATCACGCCGGCGGTGGTATCCAGGGCCTGCACCAGCGGAATGCCGCCCCGGAGCACCGTGGCCAGCGTTCGGGTGATCTGGGCGAGGATATACTGGGTCAGGAGCACGCGCACGAGCGGGATTCTGAGCTTCAAGCCGTCAAGGGCATTTCTTCCGGCGTCGGTTCTTTGCCACAGATAAATGCCGGCGCCCACGGCGGCAATGCCTGCGAAGATAAACGGCGCGTACCGGGTCAGGGCGTCGGTGAAATTGACGAGGAGCGTCGTCAGAAGCGGAAGCTTGCCCGCCTGGTCGCTGTACATCTTGGTGAAGTTCGGAATGATGTAGAAAAAGAAGAGCATGAGCACGGCGAACAACGCGATGACGAGGAAGATGGGATAGGCGAGCGCCATCTTCAGCTTGTTCATCACCGCGATCATTTTTTTCTGGTAGGAGATGAAACGCTGAAGCACATCGACGAGCGCGCCGCTCTTCTCCCCCGCCCGCACCGTGGCCGTATAGAGCGGTGAAAAGTACGCAGGGTGCCGCCCCATGGCGTCCGAAAGCGCGGAGCCGCCCTTGATGTCGTGAATGATGCTCTCGAGGGCGCTCCGGAATGCCGGCTTTTCCGTCCGCTTGTGCAGGATCTCCACGGCCTGGAGAATGGGCAGCCCGGCCTTGATGAGCGTGGAAAACTCCTGGTTGAAGACGAGGAAGTCTTTTGCCTTGCCGCGTCCGCCGCTCAAGGCAGTCCGCTTCTTCTGGAGATTCAGGACGAGATAGCCCTTTGCCTCGAGCTCCTGCCGGAGCACCGCCGCGTCCCCGGCCACGGCTTCATCCGTGACCGTGGTCCCGTCATCCCGGACTGCCTTATAGGTAAAATGCGGCATGGCTCCTATAATACCGTGAAAGCAAGGGTAAGTCAATGGAGGGATGAAAGAGGGCCGGATGAGGGGCGTTTATTTTTCATCGGGAGGGATTGTTGTCTTCGGGTCCGGAAAGCAGACCGGACAAAAGGGCTCCCCCTGGTCCAGGGGGCAGTCGTGGCCTCACTCTGGACAGCAGATGCAGTCCTTGACCGGAAGTTTGCAGACCGGGCATATCTCATTGGACATGGCAGCCCCTCCGGCTTCTCCTATCCCAGGCTCTTCCAGTATTTTTTCTGATGGGAAATGATGCTCTGGATCACGCGTTCGGCCGCCGGAGCAACGGGAGCGGGCAGGGGTTCATGAGGTTTAATGAAGGCGTTGAGCACGGCCCGGACTCCTTCGCGCAGGCCTTCAGGATTGTATCCGCCTTCGAGTGCGAGAAGCACCCTGCCCCCGCACGTCTGTTCCGCGATATCGCGCACGAGGGACGCGAGTCGGCCGAATCCTTCTCCGGTCACGTTCATGCCGCCCAGGGGGTCCTTTACATAGGGGTCGAAGCCAGCTGATACGAGAACCAGATCTGGCCTGTATTCGAGGGCGATGGGTCTGAGGACGCGCTCATACACCGCCAGATACTCCGCGTCGCCGAACCCCGTGGGGAAGGGCGCGTTCACGGTGAACCCCTCGCCCTTGCCGCTGCCGACCTCGTCGGCATTTCCGGAGCCCGGGTAGTACGGGTACTGATGCGAAGAAAAGTAGAGCACGGCAGGGTCGTCATAAAACGCGCGCTGGGTCCCGTTGCCGTGGTGGAGGTCCCAGTCGACGATCAGAATTTTCTTGAGCCCGTGCTTCTGCTTTGCGTATTCCGCGGCGATTGCGACATTGTTGAAGAGGCAGAAGCCCATGCCGCGGCCCGGCTCCGCATGATGTCCGGGCGGACGGACGAAGGCGAAAATCGAGTTCGGAGCGCGAAGTTCGGAGTGCGGAGTGAGAAGCGAGTCAACTGCGTTGAGCAGGCCGCCCGCGGCGAGGCGGGCGATTTCATACGAGCGCGCCGAAAGCACCGTGTCGGGATCGAGCCGGGAGCGCGCCTTCCCCTCGGTCCGCGCGACGGCCTGGATGTAGAAGGGGTCGTGTACCAGGGCAAGCTCGTCTTCCGAGGCAAGACGCGGCGGGATGAGCGGAAGGGCCGCGAACTCCTTGTCGATAAGCTCGTGGATCACGCGCAGGCGGCCCGGATTTTCCGGATGGCCGTAGCCGGGGTCGTGTTCCCGATAGCGGTCGTCTTTGACAAGGGCCGTGCTGGACATCTGCGCTACTGCTCCGGCGCCTCCCGAATGATGATGTGGAGGAAATCGTTTTTGTATTCGCAGGACCGAATGGGCTGCGCGCTCATGGCTGCTCCGTTTCCCGGATGGGAAAAACAGGGGAAGACGGGACTTGCCCCGCCCGGCCTCCCGCCCGTTATGCCAAGGCTACCTGGTTCGCCTGGTTTTGGTAGTTTTTTTCGCCGCGCTCTTCTTTGCCGGTTTAGGTTTGGGCTTTGGTTTTGCCTCGCACTGCAACAGTTTCTTCTTGAGGTCCTCGATCACCTGGTTCTGGTCCTTGAGCATCTGCTCGAGCCTGGCATTGTCCTGCTTGAGCATTTCGCTTTCCTGCCGCGCGGCGTCGCGTTCCTTCCTGGCGTTGTTCGCCGAGACGAAGCTCCAGACGAGAATGATGACCACCACCACCGCGAGTGAAAAAAATATGAGTTTTGCCTTCTGCGAATCGTCTCTCTCAGCCCTCTCCGGCCTCTCCATCGTTTCCTCCTGTCCTTAATTTTTTAATAATAGCGCTTCACTTCGAACCGGGAAAGCTCGACCGGCGTTCCCGGCGAAATCCCCGCCTTCTGCAGGGCAATGCTGATCTGGTAGTCCACGGTGTTCACGCCTTCGAGATCCGGCAGGAGCAGGCCCCGCCGTCCTCCGGCCTGCACGATGACGCCGTATCGCCGCGGGTCCAGTTCGCTCTTGCTGGCGACCTTCTCCGGGGGCGTGAGGACGTCCACGGAGTACTCGATGCCGTCCAGCTCTTCCGCGCGAACGCACAGGAACCGGGGATCGCAGGTCGCGGCGCTGATCGCGTTCCGCACGGTCTCCCGGGCGATCGTGGGCTCCGCCGGCTGGTATGTGCCGATGCACCCGCGGAGATTGCCGCGCACCTTGAGGCAGACAAACACGCCCGCCCGCAGCTTCAAATCGGACGGCAGTTCCTCTTCCGTGATCTCT
>DASWAB010000092.1:0-2446 GCA_036391375.1 Nitrospirota bacterium | reverse complement strand
CAACCTCTTTAACCGGCGCGTCATATCGGCGAACGTGCGCGTCGACGGCCTGACGCCCGCGTCGCCGCTGTCGAACGACATCCTTCTCTGCCGCGACCTCCTCGACAAACAGATCGTGGACATCAACGGCGCCAAGCTGGTGCGGGTCAATGACCTTGAACTGGGCGACGTGCGGGGCAGGCTCTGCCTGGTGGCCGCGGACATCGGACTCAGGGGGCTCCTGCGCAGGCTCGGGGCGGAAAAACGCGGCGAAAAATTCTTTTCCCTGTTCCAGTACAAACTTCAGCACAAGCTGCTTTCCTGGCACTATGTTCAGTCCGTTGAACCCAAGCTGGCGCGGCTCACGCTGACGGTGTCTCGCCAGAAGGTTTCGAGCATGCACCCCGCCGACCTTGCCGAGATCATCAGCGAAGTGTCCCAGAAGGAGCGGACCGCCATCTTCGGGAGCCTCGACGTGGACACGGCGGCCGAGGCCCTCCATGAACTCGAGCCGCGCGTCCAGGCGGACATCATCGACGATATGTCCAAGGAACGGGCTTCCGACATCCTCGAGCGCATGCCGCCGGACGAGGCCGCCGACGTGCTCGGTGACCTGCCCGAGGCCAAGGCGCAGGAGCTCATCAACCTCATGGAAAAGGAAGAGGCCGAGGACGTCCAGGAGCTTCTCGAACATGAGGAGGACACGGCGGGAGGTCTCATGACCACGGAATACCTCGCGTTTCCGCCGGACATGACCGTTGAAGAGGCGATCAAGGAACTGCGGCTTGAGGCCCCCGATGTGGAAACCATCTACTATCTTTATATCGTTGACCGGAACGAGCGTCTTCAGGGCGTCCTGTCGCTCAAAAACCTGATTCTTGCCCGGCCGCAGACGCTCTTGAGCGACATCATGAAAACGCCCGTGAAAACGCTCTCCCTCGAGGCGGGCCAGAAAGACGTCGCGGAATTCATCTCGAAGTACAATCTGCTCGCCGCGCCCGTCGTCGATGAGAACGCGGCCATGCGCGGCATCGTGACCGTAGACGACGTGGTCGATTTTCTCCTGCCGCCGGCGTCCAGAAAGAAACGGAGGCGGCGTTAACGGCATGACCCGCTGGAGGCGCTTCATACTGCTGTTGTCCGTCATCGGCCCCGGCATCATCACGGCGAACGTGGACAATGACGCGGGCGGCATCACGACCTATTCCATGGCCGGCGCGCATTTCGGCTATTCGCTCCTGTGGTCGCTTGTCCCCATCACCATCGCGCTCATCGTGGTGCAGGAGATGTCCGCGAGAATGGGCGCGGTCACGGGCAAAGGGCTCGCCGAACTCATCCGGGAGAACTACGGGGTCAGGGTGACCTTCTGGCTCATGTTGTTCCTGTTCGTCACCGACCTCGGCAATACCGCCGCGGAATTCGCCGGATGGGCTGCAAGCAACGAAATTCTGGGACTGAACAAGTATATATCGGTCCCGATCGCCGCATTTATCGTGTGGCTTTTGGTCGTCAAGGGATCGTATCGGGTTGTGGAGAAAATTTTTCTGGTGATCTGCCTCGTTTACCTCGTCTACATTCCGGCAGCCATCCTGGCGAAGCCCGACTGGGCCGATGTTACACTCCAGACGATCAAGCCGACATTTGAGTTTAAAGCGCCGTATGTCATCATGCTGATCGGCGTGGTCGGGACCACGATTGCGCCCTGGATGCAGTTCTACATCCAGTCGTCGATCGTGGAAAAGGGAATCAAAAAGGAACAGTACTGGGCGTCCCGGATCGATGTGATCGTGGGCTGTTTCCTGACGGACATCGTGGCGTTTTTCATCATCGTCGCCTGCGGCGCCACGCTTTTTAAAGCGGGCGTGCACGTGGACACCGCCGACGCGGCGGCCCGGTCTCTTGCGCCCCTCGCGGGGAAATACGCGTCCCTTCTGTTCGCGGTCGGGCTTGCCAATGCCTCGCTCTTTTCCGCTTCCATCCTCCCCCTGGCGACAGCGTACTATATCTGCGAAGGCATGGGGTGGGAGGCGGGCATCAGCAAAACGTTCAGGGACGCCCCCCAGTTCATGTGGCTCTATACCATCCTGATCGTCATCGGCGCGGTCATCGTACTGATCCCGAACTCGCCCCTCATCGCGATCATGTGGATCTCGCAAGTGATCAACGGGGTCATGCTTCCGTTCGTACTTCTCTTCATGCTCAGTCTGATCAACAGGCAGGATTTGATGGAAACGTACACCAACTCGAAGGCGTTCAACATCATCGCCTGGGTAACGGTCGTTATTATGATCGCTCTGACGCTTGCGCTGGTGGCGACGTCGTTCTTTTAGCGCGGACCCGCAGGGGAATGATGTGTAACGCGGAATTCTCTCATCCGCCGGCGCGTGACAACAAAGCCCTTCTCCCGCGGGACGGCTTTGTTTTTCAAGGGTTCACCAGGAACTCTCCGCTTCTGTCGCCCTGTCCT
>DASWAB010000091.1:0-1596 GCA_036391375.1 Nitrospirota bacterium | reverse complement strand
CGCCACGCGCCCAGGGCGAGAAAAATGGTCAGGACCACGGGAAATTCCTCCGGGAGGAGCGCCATGGCCAGCGTGATGCCGGCAAGAAACCCGTTCAGCCAGCTCTCCCGCGTCAGTCCGTAGACAATAACGACGAGCGCGCAGAAAAAAACGCCGACGAGCGCAAGGTTCCGGACGATTGTTCCCGTCTCCTTCTGAAGCGGGGTCTCCTCGGTCCCGACTCCCCCGAGCGCCTTGCCGATCTTCCCGATTTCGGTGTTGACGCCCGTGGCCAGGACAGTCGCTATTCCCTGCCCCTGAACGACCATGGTGCCGGAATACACAAAGGGAGAGTCCTCGCCTCCCGGACGGGCCATTTCCCTGATATCCTCGCAAGCGGTCTTGCGCACGGGGATCGATTCGCCGGTAAGGAGCGATTCATCGATCGAAAGGTTCGTGCAGGAGAAAACCGAAGCGTCGGCGGGGACGCGGTCTCCTTCGCTCAGGACAAGAATATCGCCGCAAACGACCTCGCGTCCCGGGATGCGCTTCTGTTTTCCGTCCCGTATGACCAGGGCGCGCGGACTCGACAGATCGCGGAGCGCTTCCAGCGCCCGTTCGGTCTTGCGCTCCTGGTACAGCGTGATGCCGACGACGACGAACACGAAGCCGAGCAGCATGATTGCTTCCCGGAGATCGCCAAGGAAAAAATAAATAGCGCCGCAGGCCACGAGGAGCAGGAACATGGGCTCGCTGGCCACGTCGAAGGCAATCGCGAAGATGCTCCTTTGCCTCGACGAGGGCAGCTCGTTGTATCCTTCGCGCGAGAGGCGCGCCGCGGCTTCTTCCGAAGAGTGGCCGGTCAGGGAATTGATGTCGGCTGGCGTGATCAAGGGGATCCTTTCCGCAGGCTGGATTCTGTTTCAAACAAAGTATATCCGAATGCGCGGAAATTGAAAAGCGTTTTTCGGGGAGTGGTTACGGGGCAACAAGGTATTTACTTTCCTCCCGTAACAGAGTAATATGGGCCGTAAAAACGGACCAGCAAAAATCGCACGGAAAGGAGTTTCCGCCGGAGCCAGCGCGGCGCCATCCCGGCGCGGAGTGAGAGAATCATGGAGTCAATCGCAAAATTGCCGTGGGGGCTCGTCATTCTCGCGTGCCTGACCCTGGGGCTCGCCCCCTTTGCCCCGCCGCACATCTGGGAGAAGCTCAGGATGCTGTCGCAGGGAAAGCTCGTCAGGCCAATCGACTGGTTCGATCTTGTGCTGCACGCGACGCCGTGGGTCGTCCTCATCCTGAAGGCCGTTCTGGCTTTGACGCAGAAATAGCCCGGAAGCGCCGCGCCAACTTTATTTCCGTCCCCCTCGCGCTACCGCACGCCGCCGCCCGTCATTTTACTGTTCTCTTCTTTCTTCGCCTTCCCGCATCCGGTAATATTTCTCCAGTTCATCGGTAAATCTCACCTTGTCGATCGGAGGGATCTCGAAGCCCTCGCCCGATGAACCGGCTTCGGTATAGAACCGTTCCGGCAAAAAATCGTCGTCTCTCGTAAATCCGTTTTCTCTGTTGCAGCGCCGCTCGCTCAAAATGATTTTCTCGCCGGCTTTCATGAGC
>DASWAB010000090.1:0-4080 GCA_036391375.1 Nitrospirota bacterium | reverse complement strand
GCAAGACCTCGATGATCCACCACGACGGCAAGACCATCTTTGCAGGCCTTCCGAACCCGTTCGAGGCGACACGCTATCATTCGCTCATCATCAAACGGGAAACCCTGCCGGCCGTGCTCGAAATCTCGGCCTGGACTGACGACGGCCTCATCATGGGTGTCCGGCACAAACAGTTCAAACTGGAAGGCGTCCAGTTCCACCCGGAGTCGATCCTGACGAATGTGGGGAAGGATCTCTTGAGGAACTTTTTAAAGCTGTAAAGCGGCATGGCCGCGAATGCACGCGATTTTTCACGAATAAAAAGGGGAAAGCCGGAGAAGACAAGAGCAAAAGGTTTTTTCATTGTCCCATCCGTGTTGATTCGCGATAATTCGTGGCGAAAAGAAGTGGAGGCTCCATGATCAAAGAAGCCATCGCAAAAGTCGTCGCAAAAACGGACCTCACTGAAGCCGAGGCCGAGGCCGTGATGCGCGAGATCATGCAGGGCGAGGCCACGGACGCTCAGATCGCGTGCTATATCACCGCGCTCAGGATAAAGGGCGAGACCGTGGACGAGATCACCGGCTCCGCCCGGGTCATGCGCGAGAAGGCCGTGCCGATCAAGCTCGACGCAAAATATCATGTGGACACCTGCGGCACGGGCGGCGACATGGCGCACACATTCAATATTTCGACGACCACTGCGTTCGTTGTCGCCGGCGCGGGTGTAACGGTAGCGAAGCACGGCAACCGGTCGGTTTC
Organism: Nitrospirota bacterium; assembly: GCA_036391375.1. Taxonomy (GTDB): domain Bacteria; phylum Nitrospirota; class UBA9217; order UBA9217; family UBA9217; genus DASWAB01. The sequence goes on along the minus strand of DASWAB010000090.1, from coordinate 3,339 downwards.
GAGCAAAAGCGGCAGCGCCGACGTTCTTCAGGCGCTCGGCATCAACATTGAAATTCCATCTCATCGCGTCGAAGAATGCATGAAAGAAGTCGGGATCGCGTTTTTGTTTGCGCCCCTGATGCATCAAGCCATGAAGTACGCGATCGGTCCGCGGCGGGAGATCGGCATCCGCACTGTTTTCAATGTTCTGGGGCCGCTCACCAATCCCGCGAAAGTCACTTCTCAGATCATGGGAGTGTATGCTGCGGACCTGACCGGACCGCTGGCCCGCGCACTCGGCAATCTCGGCGCAACGCGCGCATTTGTCGTCCACGGTGTGGATGGTCTGGACGAGATCACGGTTACGGACAAGACCAAAGTTTCGGAGTTTAAGAACGGGGCCGTGAAGGACTATTTTATCCATCCCTCGGACTTCGGCATTGCCGTGGGGAAAGCCGCTGATTTGAAGGGCGGAGACGCGAAGGACAACGCGGCAATCACGGTAGACATTCTCAAGGGACAGAAGGGCGCTCGTCGCGATATCGTTCTTCTGAACGCGGCGGCAGGCCTCGTGGCCTCGGGCATGGCGTCCGATTTCCAGGACGGCATCCGGATCGCCGCTGAATCTATCGATTCCGGCGCGGCGATGAAGAAACTGGCGCAGTTGAAAGCATTCACGAATAAATAGTAGAAGGTTACTTCGTGTCTTAGTGTCTTCGTGGTGAGAAGCCTTAAAATGATTTTAGACGAGATTATCGCTGACAAAAAAGAGGAACTCTCCGGGACGAAACGCCGGATATCTCTTTCGGATGTCAAAACAAAGGCGGCCGATGCAGGGTCCGCGAGGGGGTTCGGCAAGGCGCTCGCTGGGGGAAAAGACATCCGGTTGATCGCCGAGGTGAAGAAGGCGTCGCCGTCGAAAGGCGTGATCCGCGAGGACTTCGATCCCATGAAGATCGCCGGGGCCTATGAGAAGGCCGGCGCCGCGTGTCTATCGGTCTTGACCGAACAGAAGTACTTTCAGGGAAGTCTCGATTATCTGGGCATGATCCGGAGGGCCGTCGGCCTTCCGCTCCTCCGGAAGGACTTCATAATCGATGAGTACCAGATCTTCGAGACGCGGGCGGCAGGGGCCGATGCGGTCCTTCTGATCGCGGCTTGCCTGGAACGAAGACAACTGGAAGATTTTATCGGGACCGCGGCCGGCATCGGTCTGGACATTCTCGTGGAGTCGCATACCTATAAAGAGCTGGACAAGTCGCTCCTTGCGGGCGCCATGCTTGTGGGCATCAATAACCGGGATCTTTCGACGTTCACGGTAAGCCTCCAGACGACCTTCGATCTCCTGAAAGACGTCCCCGAGGACCGCATCGTGGTGAGCGAAAGCGGCATTAAGACCCGGGATGATGTGGTGAAACTCCAGGGCGCCGGCGTGAACGCGGTCCTGGTCGGCGAGACCCTGATGCGGGAGAAGGACATCGGGAAAAAGGTGAGGGAGCTTTTGGGGGAAACCTAAGCTGCCACAAAGGGCACTGGGAAAAAGGAGGCGCACAGAGACAGGGAGATTGTGGAGGGCTGATCTATTTTGGCTCTCAACTATATTGTTTAACCTCTATGGTCTCTGTGGTTCAGAGTAAAATATGATCAAAATTAAAATCTGCGGCATCACTAATCTGGACGACGCGCTGGCTGCGGCGGAGGCAGGGGCGGACGCGCTGGGGTTTAATTTTTATAAAAAGAGCCCCCGCTGCATCGAGCCGGAGAAGGCGGCGGAGATCATCGCGCAGCTTCCGCCGTTCATCATGCCGGTCGGCATCTTCGTAAACGAACGCGAGGACCGGGTCCGTGAAATCCAGAACAAAACCTGCATCCAGTCGGTCCAGTTCCACGGCGACGAGAGCCCTGAGTTCTGCCAGCGTTTCGGGAACAGGGTGATCAAGGCGTTCCAGGTGAAGGACAAGGAAAGCCTGAAGGCCATGGTCCATTACCGCGTCGGGGCGTTTCTGCTCGACAGCTACCGTGACGGCATGCGCGGCGGAACGGGAACGACCTTCGACTGGCATCTGGCCGTCGTTGCCAAGACGTTCGGCAAAGTGATCCTCGCCGGCGGGCTTACCCCCGACAACGTGGTTGAGGCGGTGAAGCTTGTCCAGCCCTACGGCGTTGATGTCGCGGGCGGAGTAGAGAGAGAAAAAGGGATTAAGGACCATGCAATGATCAGGAAGTTCATCGCCGAAGTCCGGAGGGCGTCACGGCCATGAGCATTCCGGATAAAAAAGGGCATTTCGGCATTTACGGGGGGAGGTTCGCCCCCGAGACGCTGGTGCCCGCGCTGGACGAACTGGAATCGGCCTATGCCGCCGCCCGAAAGGACAGGGAATTCCAGGTAGAGATCGATTATTATTTCAAGGAATTCATCGGCCGCCCCACGCCGCTCTATTTCGCGAAGCGGCTGACCGAGCACCTCGGCGGCGCGAAGATCTATCTTAAGCGCGAGGACCTCTGCCACACGGGCGCGCACAAGATCAACAACGCGCTCGCCCAGATCCTGCTCGCAAAGCGCATGGGCAAAACAAGGGTAGTGGCTGAGACCGGCGCGGGCCAGCACGGCGTGGCCACGGCGACCGCGGCGGCCATGTTCGGCCTCGACTGTGAAATCTACATGGGCACGGACGACGTCGCACGCCAGTCGTTGAATGTCTTTCGCATGAAGCTCCTCGATGCCGTCGTTCATCCCGTGGACATTGGCAGCAAGACGCTCAAGGACGCCATCAACGAAGCGTTCCGCGACTGGATCACCAATGTGGCGAATACGCACTACGTGATGGGGACGGTATTTGGCCCGCATCCCTATCCCGTGATAGTGCGCGATTTTCAGTCCGTGATCGGCCGCGAGGCGAAAAAACAGATCGTGAAGCTCGAAGGCAGGCTCCCCGACGCCCTCATCGCATGCGTGGGCGGCGGGTCGAACTCCATGGGGCTCTTCCATGAATTTTTAGGCGAGCCCTCCGTAAAGATATACGGTGTCGAAGCAGGCGGTTACGACATCGAACCGGGGAAGCATGCGGCGCGGTTTTCCGGCGGTTCCCTCGGCGTCCTCCAGGGGTCGAAAACGTACATTCTCCAGGACGCGGAGGGACAGATCGAGCTTACCCATTCCGTGTCCGCCGGGCTGGACTACGCGGCCGTGGGGCCGGAGCACGCGTTCTACCGCGACTCGGGCCGCATCGAATACACCTATGCAGTCGATGAAGAGGCGCTTGAGGCCTTTGATCTTCTTTCACGCCTCGAAGGAATCATACCGGCGCTCGAAAGCGCGCACGCGGTAGCTTATTGCCTCAAACTCGCGCCCACGCTCGG
>DASWAB010000089.1:0-4819 GCA_036391375.1 Nitrospirota bacterium | reverse complement strand
CGAGCACTGTCCGATGTCTGCCTTGTCCCTGATGGAGACTATTCCCCGGGTCGATCCGGCGAAATGCATTGCCTGCTTTTGCTGCCAGGAGATGTGCCCGGAGAAAGCGATCAGCCTGAGATAAGAAACCAAACGGCTCCGAAATTCCGGGACCGTGTCCGGCCAGATGAAGTCCTTCGTGGAACGGCGGTTCTTTTCCGTTCTGACCTGATATTTATTGTGAAAAGTCATTTCACACGGCCGTCAGATCCGCCTCGGGAACAGGCTGACAATTCCCCCGGGCTTTCTGTCTCTCGAAAAAGGCCGTTGTTTCTCCCGCCACGGTCTCCCGCTGATTATCTATCGTCATCATATGGTAGGAGTCTTCGAGCAGCACCAAACGGACATCCGGGGAGCCGATGCGGTCTCGTATGTATAACGCGCTCTTTTTGCTCGCCAGGTCGTCCTCGCGCGAGTGGAGGATGAGAGCCGGGGTTTTTACGGCCGGAACGATTTTTTTGCTTGCTTCGATCAATCGGAATAATTCGCGCATGGACACGCCGGGGACGCTCTCATGAGCGATGGAGCCGTCCCGCATGCCCTCCACGATCCTCGTCCTGAGGGCTTCATTCTTTATGCCGTAGGGTTCGCGTTCTTTAAATGAATACACATGTCGGGCAGGGGTGTAGTAGACAAGGGGCAGCAGGAATTTATACCAGGGGAGGCCCCATCCGTCGTAGAAGAGCGTGGTTGAAATCAGGGAAACCCCCGTCACCTCTTCGCCGAGGTCGGCCGAAAGCATGAGCGCAAGCAGCGCCCCCATGCAGAGGCCGGCCACCGAAACAGTCTCGTGGTCTTTCTTTAACTGCTTAAAGGTCTCATACACGGTCCCGTACCAGTCCTGCCAGGTGGTCTTTTTCAGATCCGCGAGGGTCGTTCCGTGGCCGGCAAGGCAAGGCCCCTTCACCGTGAAGCCGGCTTTGTTCAGTTTCCGGGCAAGATACTTCATTTCATAGGGGCTTCCCGTCAGGCCGTGGATCAGGAGTACGGCGTCCTCTCCGCCGCTCATTTCTATTTTATGCTCGCTCATGGTTCCTCACGATAAGCACGGCGTTCGTCCCCCCGAAGGCGAAGGAGTTCGACATGACTGCTTTAAGATTCAGCCCCGCCCTTGCCTTCCCGGGCACGTAGTCGAGATCGCATTGCGGGTCGGGCTCCATCAGGTTTGTCGTCGGCGGCACGATCTGACGCTCGAGGGCGTGCACCGCGGCAACGAGTTCCACTGCCCCGGCGGCGCCCAGCAGATGGCCGTGCATGGATTTTGTGGAGCTGACGGGGATCTTATAGGCGCGCTCTCCGAATACTTTTTTGATCGCCAGGGTCTCCACGGCGTCATTCGCCACGGTGGCCGTGCCGTGCGCGTTGATGTAATCGATGTCGCCCCGCGAGATGTCCGCTTCCTCCAGGGCCGCTTCCATTGCGCCGGCCTGTCCTTCCAGGGAAGGCTTGGTTATGTGGCCGGCGTCCGCTGTGGAGCCGTAACCCGCAAGCTCTCCGTAGATGCGGGCGCCCCGGCTCGTCGCCCGCTCCAGCGACTCCAGCACCAGAACCGCCGCGCCTTCGCCCAGCACAAAACCGGTACGGTCCTTTGAAAAAGGCCTGCAGGACGTCGAGGGATCTTCCGCTTCCAGGGCCAGGGTCCCGATCGACTCCCAGCTCATCAAGACACCGTAAGTGAGCAGGGACTCCGTTCCTCCGGCAAGCATGACGTCTGCGTACCCGTGCTTGATCTGACGGAAGGCCTCGCCGATGGCGACGGCCGAGGAGGAGCAGGCGGTCGAGAAGGTCAGGCAGGGGCCCTTCAGTCCGAACTCGATCGAAATGTGCGAGGCAGCGGCGTTATTCATCACCATGACCACGGTGAGAGGGTGCACCCGCCTGGCGTTTTTTACAAACACCTGTATATAAGAATCTTCAAGGGTGCGCGCCCCGCCCATGCCGGTCCCGAGATACACGCCGGCCCGTTTTTGCTCCTCTTCCGTGAGCTGCAAGCCGGCATCCTTCCATGCCTGCGACGCGGCGACCAGTGCAAACTGGCTGACCCGGTCCAGGGTCCGCGCGGTTTTTTTCGGGAAATGCTCTTCTGCGTTAAAGTCGGCCTCTGCGGCGATTTTTATAGACAGGCGGTCGGCAAAATCCGAGGTCAGCCTCCTGATCCCCGATTTCCCGGCCGCAAGATTGCGGAAAAAACCCTCGCACGTGTTCCCCAGGGGCGAAACGATCCCCATCCCGGTAATAACCACCCGTTTCATCGAAACCGTTCTTTACTCCTTTTTGGCGTGTTGTTCTTCAACCAGCCTGTTGATGACGTTGATGATGTCCTGGATGGAATTGAGCGTGACCTCGCGGTCGGGGATCTTGATATCGAACTCCTTTTCGAGCGCAAAGAGGAACTCTATCTTGTCCAGCGAGTCGAGGCCGAGGCTTTCGATGGTCGCTTCCGGCTTCAACTGAGATGCATCAAAGTCGAAATTTTCAAGAAACAATTTTTTGACGCGCTCCAGAACATCCACGATGCGATTCATCCTCTCTCGTCTCTCATTATAGCAGGAAACCCGCGGGATTTTTCACGCGCCGCAGCGGTTCAACAGGGCTTCAAAGAGCCTTATGAACAGATCCATCTCTCCGGCGGTTATCGTCAGCGCCGGGGCGAGCGTGAAGACATTCTTGTAATACCCGCCCACGTCGAGCACCAGACCGTACTTTTTCCCGTCAATCGTAATGTCGCCCTTCATCCCTTCCTGGAAAATCCTGTCCGTGAGCTGCCGGTCGGGAGTGAAGCCGTCGGTCCTGGTCATCTCGATCCGGACGGCCAGCCCCAGGCTGTCCACGTCCCCGATCACGGCATGCTTCTTCCGCAGCTCCTTCAGCCGCGCAAGCAGGTACTGCCCCTTCTCGGACACGGTCCTTTGAAAATCGTGCTTTTTGATCAACTCCATCGTCGCAAGCCCGGCGGCAGTGCCCAGCGGGTTGCTGGAAAAAGTCGAGTGGGTCGATCCCGGCGGAAACAGATCCGGCGCGATGAGTTCTTCCCGCGCCCAGATGCCTGACAGAGGGTTCAGCCCGTTCGTAAGAGACTTTGCAAAAGCGATCACATCGGGCTTTACGCCGAAATGTTCCAGCGCCCACAGCCTCCCCGTCCGGTAGAATCCCATCTGGATCTCGTCGTCCACGAGCACAATGCCGTATTTCCGGAGCACCTCGGCAAGCCGCGCGAAGTATTCGGGGGGCGGGATGATGTAGCCGCCCGTCGCCTGGACCGGCTCCACGTAGAAGGCGGCGTATTCGACCTCCTGATCCTTGGAGTCGATCACGCCGTAGTACTCCGTCTCGAAAAGCTTGGCGAACTGACGGACGCACTCATAGTCGCAGGCGGAGCGCTCTTTGCCGTAAAAGCACCGGTAGCAATAGGGGAAAGGCACGAAAGTCGCCCGGTTGCCGAAGTGTCCGTACCGCTTCCGATAGCGGAAACTGCTCGTAATCTCCGTTGCCGCAAGCGTCCGTCCGTGGTAGCCGCCCATGAAGGCGAATACGAGCGATTTGCCTTTTTTGCAGTTGCGGACGAGCTTGATGCTGTCCTCAATGGCCTGCGCCCCTCCGACATTGAAATGCACCCTTCCCGGGGACCCGAACCGCTTCTCCGTCTCACGGGAGATGGCGGCGGCAAGCAGGATCTTCTCCTTGTGAAGGTACTGCGAGGCGACCTGGGGGAGCATGGCCATCTGGCGGTGATGGGCCTCCTCGATATCCTTGTTCCGGTAGCCGAAGTTTACGGCGGAGTACCACATCTGAACGTCGAGGTAGGGAGTGCCCTGCATGTCATAGAGCCATGAGCCTTCGCATTTTTCGAATATGATGGGCTGCTCGGAATAATGCACAGTATCGCCGTACGAGCAGTATCGTGATTCCAGCTCCAGCAGCTCTTTCTCGGAATGCCGCCCGATTTGCACTTCCTCCATGGTTAGTCCTTCCCGCCGGCGACTGACTGCAATAACGGCGGCCGGGTGCGGCTCTGCGCCTTTAAGAAGGCCGTGATTTCGGAGAAACTGTCAAAAGGCGTATGAGGGATGCTGTTCGCCCGGCAGTGCCCGGTAAGCGTGTTTTTTGTAAAAACGTGGTTTGCCTTGCGGGCGATGCAAAAGTCGCTTCGCCCGTCCCCGATGAGGATGACAGGGCGCTCCCCGCTGAGCCTTGCCACAACATCGCACTTGCAGTTGGCCGCGTCACAATCCGGGCGTGAATACGGGAACAGTGTTTTCAGCCCCGTGTTTTCTTCTCTCAGCTCATTTGCGTAGACCGGAAGGCGTTTCAGCCCGGCGGTGGCGAGCAGCCGCTCGATGAAAACGCGAAAACCGTCGCTGATGATCGCATAGGGGATCTGCCGCTCGGCCAGCAGGGCGATGAAATCCCGGAAGGATTCGTCTATCGCAAACTCATCGATATAATCAAGGAGGCCGGCGAGGGATGAATCGACCAAAGACATCTGGGTTTCGAGGCATTGCCGCGAACCGATAAGGCCGCGCTCCCACTGCGTTTCCACTTCCTGCCATGCCGGGTCGGCAAATCTCTGCAGGACCGTATCGATAATGTCCGCATCGGTAACGGTCCCGTCAAAATCTATCGCAAAAAAATACGGTGATTCCATGAGTGCGTCGTTCCTCTCTTTTGTCCGCTTCTCTCCGACCCGCTCTGCCGCAGCCTTGAACGCAGTATACTTATAATAATGAACGCTGCTTCCCTTGATTGTAATGAGCAGGCCGTTTTCTCGTATCTGTGCGGC
>DASWAB010000088.1:0-2025 GCA_036391375.1 Nitrospirota bacterium | reverse complement strand
ATCACCAATTACCAGTGGCCCGGAAACGTACGGCAGCTCATCAACGTCCTCGAACACGGCGCGATGTCCTGCAAGGCCGGCACGATCGAAGTCTCGGACCTCCCGGACTATATCTTCGGCAACAAACCGGTTGAAAGGCCGGAATTATGCATCGACCGCGAGCGGATCCGCGCGGTCCTCGCGATGTTCCAGGGCAACAAGACGCTCGCCGCCAAGCACCTCGGCATGAGCCGGGTCACCCTCTGGAAGAGGATCAAGGAGCACGGCATTAAGTAAAGGCCGTATCGCCGCGAGAATTTCCCGTTTTTATCATACGGTGTTGAGCGGGAGGTCGAACTGTATCCCTACCCGGTATTTGTTGTTCTCCAGTTTCTTGTTCCACATCACCATTCCGGCCTTCTGCTCGTTCTTGTCCTTAAACCTCACGAAGCCGGGTTCCAGCGGAACGTCCATAAGCAAACCGATCCCCCCCTGGCTGATGTCAACGGCTTCGGCGCTAAAGGACACTTTTTCGAGTCTGTTCTCCCTGATGACGTTCACCGTGACGGCGACCGGCCCTTCGCGGCGTTCGCGCTTATGCCTCCTCCAGTCATACGTTACCATGACTCCCCCTTCTTGGCAATCCGGTGCAGCACGACCTGCAGCTGAAAAGACCTTCGCGCGGCAATCACCTCGTCATGGCGGGATGACACCGCTCGCATTCATTCATTGGGAAAGCGACGCTCAAGTGGCAGACCCCGCAAAACTCCTTGTTGAGGATCCGCCACATCGAAAAGTGCTTCGTCGTCTTTTTTTTGATATTGAAAATATCGGGATGGCAGATGTCGCAGTCGAGCCACTCCGAGTGTATCTTGTGGGGAAAGACCGCCGGCGGGATGCCCGACATCTCCGCCCGCAGCGTGAGCGTGCGGTCGAGAATTACGGGCTTAAAGTCGCTCCGGAGGCTTTTCTTCGGCCTGATCAGGCCATCCGTGAGGGCCTTTGCCCAGTTTATTTCATCCCCGTATAACGCCGGGGGCAGCTTCTGTTTGAGTTCGGCGTATTTTTTCCAGTCCGGGCTTTCGTCCGCGCTGTGGCAGCGGCGGCAGTTCTTCTCGCCGTCCGTCCCCTTCGGCCCGAACGCGGTCTTGTTGTCATGGCAGATGGTGCAGTATTTTCCGGTCATCTCCCCGCCGCCGCACACGACGCCCGTATCGCTCGCCTTCATGGAAAAATCGAGCTCCCCATGGCATACCCTGCACGTGTACTTCACGCGGTGCAGCCGGTGCGAGAACAGGACCGGCATGATTTTTTTCTCGCCTGAAAACCGGTCTATCACGACATCGCCGTACTCGTCCGGAGGGAGCAGGGTGGGGAGGTCGAGGTTGCCGCGGGAACCCTGGGAAAAAGCCTTTGAAGAGATAAACAGCGTAAAAACCTGAACGGCGATCAGACAGACGGCCAGATAGCGGCATCGCAATGGAATAAACTGAAACATAAACGCCTCCGCAGGAGACAGAAAAACCAATGCTCGAATACCGGCCATCAACAGAAGAGAAAAAGCATTGTCCAGTCATCAGAACCTGTCTCAAAATTGCCAGTTCTTAAATATTTCGTCATACCCGCGGAAGCGGGTATTCGGAAAAGGCCGAAAACGCTGGATTCCCGTTTGCACGGGAATGACGCCAAAAGGCGGATGAAGGCAAAAAACTGATTTTGAGCCGGGTTCTAAGACGTCATAACGAAAGAATCTACTTCCCTCCCTCCTTCGCTATCACGATCTTCGCGTTCTTTCGGAGTTCCTTTTCCCACTCCTTCTGCTTCGCCGCGCCCGCTTCCGCCGTCAGCTTCCTTCGGATGAGGTTCGCGGCCTGCTCGTACTCCATTTGTTTTCCGGAGCTGTCCTTATAGATACTTTTGTTTTTTTCATACTCAGCCCGCATGTCCTTCTCGTCGATTTTGATCTTGCTGTAGATTTCATTCGCCGTGATGATTTCGAATAGATGGCTGCGCTCGATGAGCTTTTTCAGCTCGGCCTCGGTCAGC
>DASWAB010000087.1:0-15123 GCA_036391375.1 Nitrospirota bacterium | reverse complement strand
GGCTGATGCCATCCGCGGCAGAGTCAAATTTATGTGGTTTGTAGTCATCCAGAGTATATCAGGGTGAGAATACGCTTGTAAACAATAAATTATGGCGCTCCGGTTTTTAAAGAGAAGCGGAAAAAAGAAAGGGAGGAGCATTTTTGCCCCTCCCCTTCAGGTTTTAAAGACAGGTTGTAAGTGCGGATTGAGAAGCCTTTTCAACCTTACTTCGATATCAGTCTTCCACCCGCTTTCGCATGCCACACGACCAGGATCGGGCTGGCGACGAACACCGACGAGTAGGTCCCGACGACGACGCCCAAGAGAAGCGCAAGGGAAAAATCATGAAGCACATCGCCGCCGATGAGTACGAGGGGGATGAGCACCAAAACCACCGTGAGCGAAGTAATGATCGTCCGGGACAGAACCTCGTTGATGCTGTCGTTCACGAGCTTCGAAAGCGGATCGCGCTTGTTGCGTTTGAGGTTCTCCCGGATGCGGTCGAAGACCACCACCGTGTCCGTGAGCGAATAGCCGGCAAGGGTCAGGAGCGCCGTCACGATCAGGAGATTGACTTCCTTGTGCAGAATATAGAAGACGCCCAGCACCGCGAAGACATCATGCACCGTGGCGATGGCAGCCGCCACGCCGAACTTGAACTGGAACCGGAATGCGACGTAGATGATGATCCCGATGATCGAAATCGTGATGGCCCAGAGCGACTGCTGCTTGAGCGCCTTTCCGATCACGGGCCCGATTTCCATGATGCTCACGACCTCGAAGGGATTGTTCGGAAACTCCTGCCGGAACAGGGTCTGGACCTTGTCCGAGGCGCCCTCGGACTCCCGAAGCCTGATCAGGATCTTGTTGCCTCCCTCGCCCACTTCCTGGATCGTGGCGCCCTGGAAGCCGCTCTTGTCGAGCGCGGCGCGGGCCTTTTCGAGCGCGATCGGGTCCTTGAAGCCGAGCTGCACGGTCGTTCCGCCCACGAAATCGATGCCGAGGTTCGCCTTGCCCCGGCCGATCTGTATCAGGCCCACGATGCCGAGGGTGATGAGCAGGGCGGATACGGTAAATGAAATGTTCTTCCATCCCATGAAGTCGATGTTTGTCTTATGCAGTATTTGAAGCATGGTTTCCTCCCCAAAATCATAAAATTCTTTCTTCACCACAGAGATCACAGAGTTAAATCTTGAATCTTGAACATTTGAATTATGCCTTGCTCGGTGTCCTCTGCGTTCTCTGCGGCATATTTCTTAAATACTCAGTTTCTCCAGCTTCCATTTCGAATTGATGATATCGAAAATAACTTTCGTGCCAACCAATGCCGAATACAGGTTGATGATGATGCCGAGGCTGAGCGATACGGCAAAACCCTTGATCGGGCCGGTGCCGAACATGAAGAGCACGGCCGCGGTAATGAGCGTGGTCACGTGCGAGTCGAGGATCGTCAGGAACGCCTTGTCGTACCCGGAATCCACCGCCGGTCGCGGCTGTTTGCCTGCCCGGATCTCCTCGCGGATGCGTTCGAACATCAGCACGTTCGAGTCCACGCCCATGCCGATGGTGAGAATGATTCCTGCGATGCCCGGCAGGGTAAGCGTCGCGTTCAAGAGCGCCATGGCGCCCAACAGCAGGACGAGGTTCAGCACAATGGCATAGTCCGCGATGAGCCCGGACATCCGGTAGTAGAAGACCATGAAAATGATCACGATCAGGCCGCCGATCAGCGCGGACCGGACTCCCATGTTGATGGAATCCTGGCCGAGCGAGGGGCCGACGGTCACGTTCTGGATGATCTTGACCGGCGCGGGCAGCGACTCGCGCAAAACGATTGCGAGCTTCGCAGCCTCTTCATGAGTGAAGCTCCCGGTGATCTGAGCGTTGCCGCCGCTGATCCGGTCCTGGATTCTCGGCGCGGAGTGCACCACCCCGTCCAAAACGATCGCAAGCTGCTTGCCGACGCTCTCCGCGGTGATCCGGTCGAAGATCTTGGCCCCTTCGCTGTCGAAGGAGATGTTCACGTCCGGTTTGTTGTATTGGTCGATCCCGACCTTGGCCTCCTTCAGACGGTCGCCGGTCAGGAGCGTCTTGCTGTAGAGCAGGACCGGCGACTTCGTGATCTTGCCGGACTCGTTCTCACGCTCTTCATAGAGGATCTCCGTGCCCTCCGGCGGTTTGCCCGCGGTCGCCTTCTGGTAGTCGTTGGGATCGGAGTCAACCAGTTTGAACTCGAGCCTGCCCGCAGTCTTGATGAACTCAATGGCCTCCTGCGGGTTCTTGACGCCCGGAAGCTGGAGCGCTATCTGGTCGTTCTCCTGCTTGTAGATCTGCGGCTCAGCGACGCCGTATTTGTCGATCCTCCGGCGGGTCCGTTCGAGCGCCTGCAGCACGGCCGCGTCCTTGAGCCGCCTGACCTCGGCGGGCTTAAGGCCGTACGCCAGCTCCCCCTTGTTCCGGGACTTCAGGTCGAGGATGGCGTAGCTCTCCTTGACAAGCTTCTCCACTTTGTCTCCGAGAGCTTCATCGAATTTCGCGGTGATGTCCTGCCCCGTCCTGCTGAACGCGACCCCAAGCTGTTGCGTCGTAGCCGTGGTCTGAAGGTCCGCCGCGATGTTGTCGACGGAAGACTCCACGGCCTTGTCCGTCTCGACCTGCATCACCAGGTGGCTTCCGCCCCGGAGATCGAGGCCCAGCGATATCTTGGGCACGCTCTGGTGCCAGAATTCCGGCAATTTTTCCGACAGCGGCGTCGACGGCAGGAACAAAAACAGGGCGATCACAACCGACAGGGCGATGAGCGCCAGCCTCCATTGAATGCTCTTCTTCATACACTTGCCTCCCCCGATGAATTCTTAATTCATAGCATTTCCCCGCCGGGAACGCAGAGTACGCAGAGTTGTGAATCTTGATTTTCAATTTGAATCTTTTTCTCTGCGACCTCCGCGTCCTCTGCGGTAAAAAATCTTTAATAAATTTTCTATTTTTTCTCTTCCCCTCCGGCCTTCACTACCGCGCCAACGGAACTGCGGGTGATCTTCACCTTGACCCCCTCGGCGATCTTGACCGTCAGGGTCTCGGTCGTCGTATTCTCGACCACGGCATACATGCCGCCCGCAGTGATGATTTCATCGCCCTTCTTGAGTTCTTCCACCATTTTCTTATGCTCTTTCATCTTCTTCTGCTGGGGCCGGATCAGGATAAAATAGAAAATGGCGAAGATCGCCGCCATCATGATGAGGCTCGAGAACCCTCCGGCGGCCCCCGGCGCCCCCGCCCCGCCGCCAGGCGCTCCCATTGCGTATGCTGTTGCGATGAACATGATATACCTCCTGAGATGGATTCTTTATTTTCCGTCATCCCCGAATGCTTCCGTCAGGGATTCGTGTCAATTCGTGTCAAGTGCCGTTTTTAGGATTATCAGTTATTTCCCGCTTCGTCAAAAACTCCTTCTTAAACTCCTTAAATCTTCCCTGCACGATGCTTGCCCTGACGTTCCGCATCAGGTCCAGGTAAAAAAACAGATTATGGATCGTGCCGAGCCTCAAGGCAAGGACCTCGCCGGCGTTGAACAGGTGCCTGAGGTACGCCCGCGTGAAATTCCCGCACGTGTAACAGCCGCACTCCGGGTCGATCGGCCGCTGGTCCCGCTCGTACTGCGCGTTCCGGATCACGACCTTGCCGAAGGAGGTGAAAAACGTCCCGTTCCGCGCGTTCCGCGTCGGCATCACGCAGTCGAACATGTCGATGCCGCGGTCGACGCCTTCCACGAGGTCCTCGGGCGTGCCCACCCCCATCAGGTATCTCGGCCTGTCTTCGGGCAGAAACGGGACCGTTGCCTCGATCATTTCGTACATCACGGGTTTCGTCTCGCCCACGGACAGCCCGCCCACGGCATAGCCGTCGAACCCGATATCGACAAGCGACCGGGCGGCTTGTTCCCTGAGGCCGGGATACATCCCGCCCTGGACGATGCCGAAGAGCGCCTGTCCCGTGTCTTTTTTAGCCGCGGCGCAGCGCCTCGCCCAGCGAAGGGTCCGCTGCAGGGACTCGTCCGCGTAATCCCGCGTGGCGGGGTACGGAATGCACTCGTCGAAGGCCATGATGATGTCCGCGCCGAGCGCTTCCTGGATCTCCGTCGCATATTCGGGCGTGATGAAATGTTTTGCGCCGCCATCGATGTGCGACTGGAACGTCACGCCCTCTTCCGAAATCTTTCTGAGCTCGGCAAGGCTGAAAACCTGGAACCCGCCGCTGTCGGTCAGCACCGGCCTGTTCCATCCCATGAATTTCTGGACCCCGCCGAATTCCTTAATCAGCTCGTGCCCCGGCCGCAGGAAAAGATGGTAGGTGTTCGATAAAATAATTTCCGCGCCGAGGTCCGTGAGATCCGCGGGGGACAGCGTCTTGACCGTGGCCTGCGTTCCCACGGGCATAAACACCGGCGTGCTGACCTCGCCGTGGGAGGTCACGATCGTCCCCAAACGGCCGGCTGTCTCGTTGTCTTTTTTTATAAGCTTAAAACCAAATGCCATTTAGCCACGAATGAACACGATTTTTCACGAATTTAAAACAGTCAAAAAAACTAACTCTGGGCAAAAGCTTTAAACCGAAAGAATCCAAAATCTTTTATTATATTTACTTCTCAACGCTCCTGATTTTGTCTTTTCTTCATTCGTGTCAATTCGTGAAAATTCGCGGCAAATGAAATTTACATTCTCTCCGGCGCGTTGACACCCAGTATCTTGAGCGCGCTCCCGATCACCGTCTTCACCTGCTTCATCAGGAACAGCTTTGCCCCCGTCCGTTTCACGTCCTCGGTAATGACCCGGTGCTTGAAATAGTAGTTGTGGAGCAGCCCTGCCAAATCCTGGAGATAAAAAGTCAGCCGGTGCGGCTCGTACACCAGCGCCGCTTCTTCGATGACCTCGGGGTATTTCGCGAGCGCCTTGATGATATTCTGTTCTTCTTCGAGGTCGAGGAGAGCGGGTTCAACGGCATCGCTCTTCGGGACGGCGATGTTCCTGCTTTCAGCCTCCCGGAACAGGCTTGCGAGCCGCGCGTGCGCGTACTGCACATAGTACACGGGGTTCTCGCGGGACTGCTCCTTTGCCACGTCAAGATCGAAATCCAGATGGCTGTCGGAACGGCGCGTCAGAAAAATATACCGCGCGGCGTCCGCGCCCACGTCCTGCACGACGTCACGGAGCGTCACGAAGGTCCCTGCCCGCTTGGACATAGGGACCGGCTGGCCGTGGCGCAGGATCGACACAAGCTGCACTAACAGCACATGGAGCGAGTCTTTGGGATGGCCGAAGGCCTGGATCACGGCCTGCACGCGCGGGATGTATCCGTGGTGATCGGCGCCCCAGATGTTCACCAGCGTCTTGAAGCCGCGCGCCAGTTTATTCCGGTGATAGGCGATGTCCGTGGCGAGATAGGTATAGCTCTTGTCCTTCTTCACCACGACCCGATCCTTGTCGTCTCCATACGCGGTGGAGCGGAGCCACAGCGCGCCATCCTGCTCGTAAAGGTTCCGGCTTTCCATCAATTCGTCGAGCGAACGCTGCACCGAGCCTTCCGCAAGCAGCGACGCTTCGGAAAACCACGTATCGAAGCGCACGCCGAACGCTTCGAGATCGGTCCTGATGTCCGCCAGCATGGCGTCCTTGCCGTAGGCCGCGAACGCGTCCGCGCATTCATCGAAGGGCGTCTGTGCGTAATCGCCTCCCCGGAGCCTGATGAATTCCTGTGCAAGTTCTTCGATGTAATCTCCGTGATATCCATCCTCGGGGAACGGCGCGTCGTGTCCGAGCGCCTGCTGGTATCGGCTGTAGACCGAGAGGGCGAGAAGGCGGATCTGCCGGCCCGCGTCGTTGATGTAGAATTCACGGCTGACGTCGTATCCTGTTGCGGCAAGCAGGTTCGCCAGCGCGTCGCCGAGCGCTGCGCCCCTGCCGTGTCCCACATGGAGCGGGCCCGTCGGGTTGGCGCTCACAAATTCGACGAGCACCCGATCGCCCTTGCCGATGTCCGACAGACCGTACTGCGGGCCTTCCGCGTCTATTTCAAAGAGCGTCTTCTTCCAGTGGTCCTGCTTTAAAAAAAAATTAATGAACCCCGGGCCCGCGATCTCGGCCTTCTCGATGACGCCGCCTTCATCCTGGATGTTGGCGACGATGATTTCGGCGATCTTCCGGGGGGGCTTGGACTCGGGTCTCGCCAGGGTCATGGCGAGCGTGGTGGCGAGGTCGCCGTGACTCTTCTCCCGCGGAGTATCGAGCGCGATTGCCGGACTCGTTTCGAGCTTCAGTTCGCCTTTTTCCCTGGCCCGGGTGAGGGCCTGGAGCAAAATTTCCGTTACGGTTTGCTTCATCGATGATTGAGCATTCCCTGCGGTTACAGAAAAAAGAGTATATCGAATCCTTGAAAAAAGTCAATAAAATAATCCCTTTACTTGACAGGTTCGGTGTGCTATCTTGAAAAATAGAGGCGGAAAAACGGCATGTGGGTGCAAATGAACGTAAATACCATTCTTTTCGACAGCAGAAACAGCAGCTACATCATTGTCCTGAAGGATGAAAGCGGGAAGAAAGTCCTCCCGATCTGGATCGGCGCCGCGGAAGGCAATTCCATCGCGATGGCCATGAGCAATGTCAAGGCGCCCCGTCCCCTCACCCACGACCTCATCGCCAGCATCTTCGACCGACTTGAAGTCGAGATCGAACGGGTCGTCATCAGCGACCTTATCGACAACACGTTCTACGCCTCGCTCTACATCCTGCAAAACGGCAAGGAGTTCCATATCGATTCCCGGCCGAGCGACGCCATCGCGGTCGCCATTCGCATCAATGCGCCCGTGTTCGTGGAAGAGGACGTACTGGCGAAGCAGGACCAGTCCACCATCGACACGTGGATGAAAAACCTCGGCGAAAGCGGCGGCGGGACGGAATACAACGCATAACTAACCGGTCAGAATTACAAGCTGTATCGCTTTTACGCTCCGCATGCCGCACTCGGCTAAATTCCCCACCTCGGCGACAAATCGTTCTCGACCCCCATGCTGTCAAGCACCCTTCCCGCGATGAAATCCACCATGTCAGACACTTTTTTCGGATGATGATAGAATGCCGGCATGGCCGGGATGATGTGGCACCCGGCGCGGGCGAGGGTGAGCATGTTGTTCAGATGGATGGCCGAGAGCGGCGTCTCGCGCGGGACGATGATGAGGTTCCGCCTCTCCTTCAGCATGACATCGGCGGCGCGCTCAATCAGGTTCGAGGCAAAGCCGTTTGCAATCGACGCAAGCGTCTTCATGGAGCACGGAATCACCGCCATGGCGTCCACCTTGATCGACCCGCTCGCGATGGGCGCGTACAGGTAATCCTCGTCGAAGTACGTAATCTGTCCTTCCCCGGAGGCAAAATGCTTTTCGAGCGCGTACTGGACGTCGGTCTCCGAGCCCTTGAGTTTGAGTTCCGTCTCGTCGTTTAAAATCGAAAGCCCGTCGCCGGAAATGCAGAGATAGATCTTGTGGCCGCCCTTGACGAGCATTTGCAGCACCCGATAGGCGTAGGGAGCGCCGCTGGCGCCGCTGATTGCTATGGTATAGGTTGACATGGTTTACCCCTTCCAAAAGTTTCACCCAATTTGCCGCCAAGACGTGAAGGCTCAAAAAAAGATATATAAAGCTTATGCTGTTGACGAATTGCTTTCACCCGGTTTCCTTACCGCCAGCAACGACAGCATCACTCCCGCAAAAAGCGCAAGCCCCGCGCCCATGCCGAACGCCGCTGCCGGACCGATCTTCTGCCACACGAGGCCGAAAAGGAGCGAAGCGGGAAAGGCCGCCGCGCCGATGATGAGGTGGTACAGCCCGAAGGCGGAGCCCCGCAGATGCGCTGGCGCGAAGTCCGCAACGAACGCCTTTTCCACCCCCTCCGTGAGGCCGAAATAGACGCCGTACACCCCGAAGAGCGCCCAGGCATGCCACTGTTCGCCGGCCGCTCCGAAGCCGGCATAAACAAGGGCGTAGACGATATAGCCGGCAACGATCACTTTCTTTCTGCCGATGCGGTCGGAAATGATTCCGCCCGGAACGGAAAAGGCCATCTTGACGATGTGGAGCACCACCCAGATCAAGGGCAGGAGCGTAACGCGAACGCCGAGCTGCTGGGCGCGAAGAAGCAGGAATGCGTCCGTCGAATTACCGAGCGTAAAGACAAGGATGATGAATAAAAATTTCCGGAACCCCGCCGGCATTTCGCGGAGCGAGGACCGGAAATTAAACGCCGCTGACGGGGCTATGGCGCGCGGGCCTTCAGCCGGTTTTTCCTTGAGCCCGAAGAAGAGCATGGATATGGCAAGCGCCCCCGGAATAACGGAAAGCAGAAAAATGGTTTTGAGGTTGTCGTGGAAGACAAGAAGCAGCGCGGTCGCGGCGAGCGGGCCGACGATTGCGCCGCCATGGTCCATGGCGCGATGGAAGCCGTAAGCCTTTCCCCGGAATTCCGCGGGCGTTGAGTCGGCGATGATCGCGTCGCGGGGGGAGGTGCGAAGCCCCTTCCCCACCCGGTCGGAGAACCGGAGCGCGAGCACATGGAGCCAGGACGTGGAAAACGCGATAAGAGGCCGGATGACATTGGAGAGGGAGTATCCGGCGACGATCCATCCCTTGCGACGTTTGACGCGGTCCGAAAGATAGCCGGAATAGAGCTTGAGGATCGATGCGGTGGCTTCGGCAATGCCTTCGACGATCCCGAGCGCGGCCGGCCCCGCCCCGAGCACGGCGGTAAGAAACGCCGGAAGGAGCGGATAAATCATTTCCGATGCGCCGTCGTTCAGGAGGCTCACAAAGCCCAGAATGACGACGTTTCTGGCAAGGCCCCTGCGCCAGTTCTTTGAGACGCCTTGCGTAGTCAGTGGTTCCGGCATATTTTCGACTTTACCTGATTTGACGCATTTTTTCAAGAAACAAGTTACGCGCGGAAAGTTATTGTGCTTGACATCCCGCCGCAAATTTGATAGAGTAATACCTACTTTAAAGACGAAGGGAGGTGAATTTCAGATGAAGAAGATTATCGCCGTGTTAACGGCAATGGTGTTTGCCCTCACCCTCGGCGTAGCGTTCGCCCAGGAGAAGGCGGAGGCACCGGCGGCTCCGGAGAAGAAGGAAGAGAAGGCTCCGGCAAAGAAGAAGAAAGCAGCCAAGAAGGACAAGAAGCATCACAAGGCTGCCAAGAAGGAAGAGGCCGAAGCTCCGGCCGCTCCGGCAGCGCCCGCAGGCAAGTAGTTTCTCTATACCGCTAATTTATTATTCTGAGCGGAAAAAAGAAATCTTGAACGAACAAAGTCAATTTTTAAGCAGGCGGCAATCCCGCCTGCTTTTTTCTTGTCCTGAGGCCACGGCGCCCGGCAAGCCTCTCTCCGGCAGGTCTGGTTGGTGCGGGATTTCCCGCAGGCTCAATCCCACCACAGGAAAAGCTTGTTCGTCCGTTTGATTTCCCTGATCAATCCCTCGACGGTCCCCGGCCCCTGATCAACGGCATCCGGGGAGAACTCATACACATCTTCGGCAAAGGTCTTCAGGTCCCTCGGAAGCGTCTTGAACTCGATTTCGACCCAGTCGCTGTCCGCTCCGATGATATCGAACGAGAACATTTTCTCCCACTCCCTCAGCCGGTCGATTACGTCCTGGTTGGCAATACCGTATTCATCTCCGTCGGTGTGCATGATCCGGAGGATCTCATACTGGTCACTGCCTTTCAAAATCCCGATTTTATCGGACTTGAGCCCCTCGTTCATCTCCACCACAAAAGCCATGTATTGGAGAGGCAGCAGTTTCCGGCGCAGTTCGGAGAGAATGCGGTCGGTTTTGTCCTCCGGCACCGAGACGGCGATGCCGGGGGCGATGATCTGATAGCCGTTTTCGTCGAAACCGACAAGCCGCTGAATGTGCTCCTGCGCTTCCTCCTTTACGATGAGCAGGACTTTCCGGTCGAATTTGATGATCTTCGCAAGCTCCTCTGCGTAGGGAGAGAGTGCCGGCTGGTTGATTTTTTCGCCGCCGGCCGCGCCGTTTTTCACGGTGCCTGTCTGTCCGCTCCTGAGCGCGCCGCTCGCTTTGCCTTTCCCCGCGCCGTTCGTTGTCGCCGTCAATCCGGTTTTCACCGTTCCGGTTATCCCGTTCGCCGGCTGACCGGCCGCCTCCGGGCTCGCGGCGATTTCGCCGGACGCCCCCACCATCATGAGTGCCGCGCAGGAAAAAAAGAAGAGAGTCTGAAACCGCTGAAGGCAGTTCCGCATTGCGAACTCCTCTCTGCAAGGAAATCATTGGGACGGACTTTGTCCGGAATAGTACGGAATGCACTTCCGGGCATCGCAAAAGAATTCTATCACAGAAAGCAGGCTAAAAACAATAGTTATGTCCGTGCGGCAGCGTTGTCGACGCGTCCCCGGAAGGCATCAGATGTTTCTGGAGGGGCAGATATCGTACAGAACGCACGCGCCGTGATTGGGCTTTTTCGCCTGGCATATTTTCCTGCCGTGAAATATCAAAAGGTGCGACAGGTTCCCCCACTCCTTCTGCGGGCCGGCGCTCATCAGGTCGATTTCGATCTTAACCGGGTCATCGTGTTTCGTGAGTCCCAGCCGGTAAGAGAGTCTCTTCACATGGGTGTCCACTGCAACCCCCTCATTGACGCCAAACGCGGCGGACAGCACGATGTTCGCCGTCTTCCGCGCCACGCCGGGCAGCGTCACCAGCTCCGCCATGGTCTTCGGCACCGCGCCGCCGAATTCCTTGAGAAGCATCTTTGCGGCGTTGTTGATGTTCTTCGCCTTGTTCCGGTAAAAATTGACGGACGCCACGTCTTTCGCGAGCTTTTCCGGCGTCGTGTTCGCGAAATCCTCTATGGTCCGGTATTTTTTGAACAAGCCCTCGGTCACCTTGTTGACCTGCACATCCGTGGTCTGCGCCGAGAGGACCGTCGCCACAAGGAGTTCGAAGGGCGTCGAGAAACGAAGCGCCGTCCGCGGCATTCCGGCGTACTCCTTTTTCAGCCTCTTGAGAATTTCCGAAACCCGTTCTTTCTTGTCCATAGAGCCTCCCTCCGATTTTTTTCACCGCTGTCATGACTTCTTCGCCGCCCTGACGCGCCTCAGCACCGCGGGGACCAGTGTAAAGGCGGCCAGAATACTGAAAGCGATGATCACGCTTTTCGACATTATGTCCGCCGGAGAATTGACAGACCCGAGCTGCCGCCCTGCGAAGGCGTACACGACGGTGCCGGGAATGATGCCAAGCGATGTCGTCCAGAGAAACGTTTTGAACGGTATCTTCGTGAGGCCCGCGAGGAAGTTGACGAGGAAAAAGGGAAAGATCGGGATGAGCCGTACGGTCAGGAGATAGTTTGCCCCGTTCCGTTCGAGCTCCCCGTTGAACCTCCGGAGCTGCTCCTGATACTTCTCCTGCAGTCGGGATCCCATAAGATAGCGGGCCGCCAGGAAAGCGGCCGATGCGCCGGTTGTGGCGCCGATGTTTACGTAGAGCGCGCTTGCGGCAACGCCGAAGAGAAAACCGCCGGCAAGCGTCAGGACGGCCGCTCCGGGAATGAAGAGGGCGGCGACCAGCAGGTATGCCACGGAGAACACGATGGCGGACAGCGCATAGTGGCGATGAACAAAAGAGAGCAGGGTCTCCCGATGACCTTTCAGATTTTCGAAGGTTATCATATCGCCGACCGGGGAGTTTCGAAGCAGAACGATCGCCGTGATGAAAAAAATAACAAGAATGATTTTTCCGGTCTGTTTCCGCATAGACAGCCTCAAAGCGTCACGCCTCTCAGCGTTTTGAGGTACGCCGCCGTCCGCGAGGCGGCAGGCCCCCCGCCCTCATACCGAAGCAGGAGCGTCTTCAGGTCTTCGATCGTATCCATATCAGCCCACGGTGGCAGTTCATGGACACGAAGCGACGCGCTGCGCAGCGCATCCATGGTTTGCCGGAAGACCGTTTTCGTGCCCCATGCGATCCCGCGAAAGGCGTGCGGCAGAAGCGCAGCGCGGTTAAAACCGATGAGATAGTAGCCCCCGTCTTCGGCAGGGCCTATGACCGCATCGTTTGTCGCCAGCGCTTCAAAGGCCTCCCTGATCGCAGCCGCAGGGAGCTCCGGAAGGTCGCTCCCGATGAGCGCCGCGCTTGTGAACCCCTCCGAAAATATCCGTTCAAAGGCATTCTTCATCCGGCTCCCGAGATCGCCGCCGGTCTGGGGTATGACAGAAAATTCCCTTCCGATCCAAGACGAAATGGTTTCCTCGGCATCCGGCGGATAAAAGCATATTCTGAATGGATAGCCGCACCCCTTCGCCGTGTCGATGGTATCGAGAATGAGGTTTTTGTACAATTCGAGCGCCGCTTTCTCGCCTACCGCGGCCGCCAGGCGCGATTTGACCCGCCCTTTGACCGGAGACTTCATAAAGATGAGGAGGATCGATCTGTCAGACATGTTTAGTCACAAATGGTGGCACTTCCAGTATTACACAAATGCCCGGTCAGATCAAGCAGGAATCCGTGGACGCGGAGGCAGAGATGTTTGACCGGCAAAGAGGTATAATATAACAAGAAAGAGAGGATGCAGCCATGTTCGAAAAAATCTTCATAGGAACGCTGTTTCTTCTCCCGCTCATCGTTACGCAAGCCTATGCCGCCGACTCGCAGCATCTTGAAAAGGCTACGTTTGCAGGGGGCTGCTTCTGGTGCATGGTGCCGCCCTTCGAGAAGCAGGACGGCGTCAAAGAGGTCGCCTCCGGCTATACCGGCGGGCATGCGGCAAATCCCACATATGAGGAAGTGTCTTCCGGAACCACGGGGCATGTGGAGTCCGTGGAGATCACTTACGATCCGTCAAAAATAAGCTACGAAAAGCTCCTCGACGTGTTCTGGAAGCAGATCAATCCCACCGACGCGGGCGGGCAGTTCGTGGACCGCGGACCGTCGTACCGGTCCGCCATCTTCTACCATAATGATGAGCAGAAGAGACTTGCGGAACTATCAAAAAAGAAACTGGAAGAATCCGGGCGCTTCGACAAACCGATCGTCACCGAGATCCGCCCCGCCGGACCTTTCTACCGGGCGGAAGAATATCATCAGGACTACTGGAAGAAGAACCCGTTGCGGTACAAGTTCTACCGCTACAATTCGGGCCGCGACCAGTATCTGGCGAAGACCTGGGGGAAGGAGAACGAGGTGCAGGCCGCCAAGAAAGACGATGTCTTTGGAAAGCCCTCCAAAGAAGAACTCAGGAAAAAGCTGACTTCGATGCAATACAAAATAACGCAGGAAAACGGCACGGAGCCGGCCTTTCAGAATGAATACTGGGACAACCACAGGCCGGGCATCTACGTCGATATCGTGTCCGGCGAGCCGCTGTTCAGTTCGCTCGATAAGTTCGATTCCGGCACGGGATGGCCGAGCTTTACCAAGCCGCTCGAGCCCGGCAACGTCGTGACCAGGGAGGACCGGACGTGGTACCTCGCGGTCAGGACCGAGGTGAGGAGCAGACACGCCGACTCGCACCTGGGCCACGTGTTCGATGACGGGCCCGCCCCAACGCATCTGCGCTACTGCATGAATTCAGCAGCGCTCAGGTTCATCCCGAAGGAAGACCTGGTGAAGGACGGGTACGGAAAGTACGCGAAGCTCTTCGAAAAATAAGCTCCGCGGGAGCTATCGAAAGACTTCAATGAATTCCAGGTAAGAGACCGAGCTTTCGCCGGTATTATCCGAGTCGTTCATAATCGCGACCCGCGCGCGGGGAGGAGGTTCGGCGCCGAAGGCCCTGCGGTAATCCGCCAGAATATCGACCTCCTCGTCCTGCCACGTCCCGGTCTTTTTCGTCCCCTGTTCAAGGAGGATCATTTTTGCCTTGTCCGTATAGGGGCTGGCGAGGACGGCCTGCGGTTCTTCCCGGCTCGCCCAGACGTAGCTGAGACTGCTGTGGGGCGGGTACGTACCGTACCGTTTCTTCGCCAGGCCGTATTTCAGCTTCTCGAAAATGCCCGCCTTCTGCGGGTCGTATTCGAACATGATATAAATGCGCAGAGGATAGTCATCTCCCTCTTTGGTCCGCGGATCTCCCTTCGCGTAGACGTTCATAACTTTCCAGCGCCACCGCATTTTCGGATAATCATATACATTGAACGAATCCCTGTAGACGATCGCCGAAGCAGAGGCATGGCTTTCCGCTTTCAGGACGGAGCGGTCTCCTTCTTTCTCACTCGTATAGAGCGAATGCCTTTGAATGCCGGGGAAGAAGAACGGCTTCCAGTTGCCGAGCGTGGCGAAGTCATCGTGAAAAAGCGTTTTCTTTTCCTGCGCGGCGATTGCGGAGGCGATTAAAATGACCGCCAGAAAAACCGCGGGCCTCAACCTGATGCTCAGGATTCCTGTCTTTATCGTCATACGCTCGCCTTTTTCGATGCAGTAAGAAGAAGGAACTAAAAAACGAAATCTCTCTGAGACCCTTTCCGTCAAAACAAAAAAACCCTCACGAGAAATCCGTGAGGGTTTTTACTGCCGGATAATGACATCCTACTTCTTGTGACACTTTGCACAGCTCGATGCATCCTTCACGCCGAACGCCTTGGTGCCGTTGTGGCAGTGGCCGCAGTTCTTGCCTGCCTCCATGTCCTTCATCGTGAAGACGTCGCCGCCCTTCTTCATCTTGAAGACAGCCGGATGGCAGTCCGCGCACTTGTTACCCTTGTCCGCGTGGACCTTGCCGTCGAATACGACCTTGCCAGCGCCCTTACCATCGAACTCAACCGTCTTGCCGGCCGGGACTGCGAAAGCAATCGCCGACAGGGAGAGCGCCACAACAACTGCGATGGCCAATACGAAAAGCTTTTTCATTTAAGGTTCACCTCCTTCCCCGTTGAAATTTGATTAAGTAAGCGCACGCGTACGTGCGCCGGATGAAACCTTAGATTAGAAAAACGCTTTCGGGCTCCGGTACTCGTGACAGGTTACGCAGTTTTTCTTCGCTGACTCCTCGGTGACCCTCCAGACATGCGGCTTGTGGCAGTCCTTGCATTGCATGTCCATATTGAGATGGACCTTGTGTTTGCCGATCTTCGGCGCCGTCG
>DASWAB010000086.1:0-7598 GCA_036391375.1 Nitrospirota bacterium | reverse complement strand
CCGGCTTCAAGATTGGACACCCCGATGCTCATCGACAGCCGGACCGGTCTGCCGTCCCTGGCCCGCAACTCCGTGCTCCGCACCGCCTCAAGGATTTTATGGGCGAGATTTTCAGCGCCCTTGACTGAGGTCTCCGGCAGGATGAGCATAAACTCGTCCCCTCCGTGCCGCCCGGCGATATCCGTCTGCCGAAGGATGGTCTTCAGGGTCGCGGAAATCGTCTGCAAAGCCCGGTCCCCCATGTCGTGTCCGTAATTGTCGTTGATTTCCTTGAAACTGTCGATGTCGCAAAGCACGAGGGAAAGCTCCGAGCCGTAACGATCGGCGCGGTCGATTTCATAGGCGAGGCTGTCGGCAAGCGCCCTTCTGTTCATCAGCCCCGTCAGGCCGTCCGTCCTCGACAGGTGCTCCAGTTCCTCGATGAGGCGCTGCTTTTCATCCTCTGATTTTTTGCGGTCGGTGACGACTCTCATATATTCGATTGTGTGAGACACATTTCCCTTTTCGTCGAGGATGGGATATGTGTAAATGTCCATCCAGGCTTCTTCCCCGCTGTCAAGGACAACGAGTTTCTCTTTCGCGCAGGGGTCGGCAGACTGGAAAGTCTTGTTCACGACGCACCCTTCGCAGGCGGCGACGTTGTTGTACAGCGCTTCATGGCACTTCCTGCCGATCAGTTCATCCGCGTGCCTGTTTTTTATCAGGGCATACGCCTCGTTCATGCGGATGATCCGGAAATCATGGTCGAAGATGCAGAATGGGTCGCGGATACTGTCGAAGATAGTGTTCAAAAACCGCTCCGAGCGGCGCAGACGCGCATCGCTCCGTTTGCGCCAGGTAATATCACGGATAATGCACACGCGCCCCCCCTCTTCGAGAAGGGTGAAGGATGCTTCCTGAAAATACGTGCTGCCGTTCTTCCGCTTCGCCATCAGTTCCCCGCGCCACCGTCCGCTTTTTTGCAATGACGGTTCCATAATCTGCCGCATCCGTTCGAGCTCTTCATCCCGGTAAATCAGTTTGCATGTCTTCCCGGTCACTTCGTCGGCGCTGGCATAGCCGTTGATCGAGGCGTAGGACAGATTGGCGTAAATATAGTTTCCGTCCCGGTCGGTGATGGCGATGCCGTCCATGGAAGTTTCAATGGCCGTGGCGTGGTTCTTGAGGGTTTCCTCGGCCAGGGCATGCGCGGCCAGCATTCTCGCGATAATAACGCCGAAGACGAGAAAACTTATGGAAAGGAGAATCCGCAAAAAAGGACCGTGAAGGGTGACGTTCGTGAGCAGCGCTAAAAACGGGACGCGGGACGGGAAAGAATCGTATACCGCATCAATGACCCAGATAAGGACAATGGCAACGGCGGTGATGATGAGTACTTTATGGTGCTCTTTCATCGTCGGCGGCATACGGGATCAGACGTTCGTTTTGATGCTCTCCTCCTGTATCCCCAGAACCTTTTCCACGATCTCGGCAAGCTCCTCGTCATGGTCGTGGTTCAGAGTGAAGACCCGGCACTGAACCACGCGCGCGGGGATATAATCGAAAAAGTCCTTGAGCGGTTCCTTCTCCACTTTTCGGGTCGAAGGATTGAACACGTAAATCTGGCGTTCACCCATCATGAGCGGGTTAACCGGCCGCGGGTCCTGACTTGCCATGTCAACCCGAAACGGCAGGTCTTTGATCCTGGGGGGCAGGTTTTTCTTGATGCGCTTCACCAGTTCCGCCTCATCGATAATGGTCTTGCCTTTTTCAAACACGCGCATCGAGAGCGTAACATCGTAAGCCATCTTCCATTTAACCTCGCGGGAGAGCACCGCGGCCCATTCCCTGCCGAGCGCCGCGAGCGGCCCGTTCTTGACCGCGCCCCACTTCCGAACCGCTTCAAGCAGAGACCAGTCGGTCAGGAGAAGATACTCCTTGAGGTTTTGGACCGGGTTGTAGGGAAAGAGCTCGGCCATAGTGTCCTTGAAGAGCTCCTTGAGATGCTCATCGATGGCCCGTGTCGTCCGGTGGTAGTAGACATTGGTGTACAGGTACAGCCGGGCATTCAAAAACATGTTCAGGGCAGTGAGCCCGGACTTGTGGAGCGTAAGCCCCTTTTCCGTGAAAAACGTGTAATACATGAGTCGGTCGATATCGACCGCGCCGATGGCCACCCCGCACATATAGGCGTCGCGCATCACGTAATCGAGATTGTCCACGGTATAGATTCCGGAGAGGAGCGGTTGAAGGAAAACAACCCAGCGGGGCTGTTTTGAAAAAGATGAAGCCGTCCCCTTCCCGATGAGGAAGGCGACCTGGTCCGGGTTCAGCCGCTCTCCCTTGCCGAATTCCCCCGAGGGACTGCGACGGATCGCCCTGATGATGTCGGCAAGTTCGGTCCTGATGATGTGCTGCCCCACCTTCTCATGCGTAAGGTCGAACCGGGCGAGGTAATTATCGTCGAAGAAGTGGCCGAACGGGCCGTGGCCGATATCGTGGAGCAGCGCGGCGACGCGGAGAAACTCCTCGATGTAGCTGGCCGACGGGCAATCCGGCGCCGCGGCCTTGAGCGAGGGGTAGAGATGCCGCGCGAACCTTCCCGCGAGGTGCATGGCGCCGAGCACGTGCTGGAACCTGCTGTGCTCTGCGGAAGGGTAGACCCATCGGGCGCTCTGGAGCTGATAAATCTGGCGCAGCCGCTGCATCCACGACGTGTCAATCAGGTCCTTCTCGGTTTTCTCCCCCGTTCCCCGCGGCGTGGTGAACGAAATATAACCGTGGACCGGGTCGCCGAGCAGGGCCGTGCCGTCGTAGAACTCCTCCCCTCGCATGAGCTCGCGCATGGCTTTATTATACCGTGAAATGCTGACGAGTCAACGTGAAAATGCATCAGCGCCGGGCTAAGAGATTGAATGAAGACGCAGTATCTTTGCTTTATTGACATTCCCCTGCAACAATGCTACAAATTCAACATGAAAAAGGTCATTCAAGTCCATATCTACAAAGGCGAACAATATTATGCCGCCGAATGCGTCGACCTGCAGCGATTATCAAATTTGCCGATATAGCGAACAGGAAATTGGGATACCCATGTCACTTATTTTCATAGACTACACGCCCCTGTACTACACGACGGTCGCGAAGGCGGCAATGCCGCCCGGAATCAGCGGCAAGTTCGTCCAGCTTCGGAATGAATCGGATGAATACCTTGTCCTCTCGCCCCGGGAATTCACGAAATACCATGCCGGCATCGTGGAGCGGTTTTGTTTCGACAAGGGAATTGAAGGAAGCTACGACCCCGAAAAGAAAAGGTTTGATATTTATGACACGGCGTGGACGATCATCGGCGGTGGAAAATTCGAGCTTGATGCGATAAAAAATACCCTCAGGCTTTACGATAACTCACAGGCGTACGGGAAATTCGACGCAAGGGAACTGCTTGAAAAGATACGCTCCCTCCCCGATTTTTCAGGCTACACGATTCTGATCGAATGACCCTCAATTTACTCCTCACCTTCCTCTTCTTTTACCTTCGCTTTTGCTTTTAGCGCCGCTTGCAGCCTTGCCTTCTTCCGGTTCGTACGGTACCTCCCGATGGCCTTTTCGTGGGAGTCGAAATCCTTTGAGAAGTAATGGCTGCCGTCCCCCTGTGCGACAAAAAAGAGGTAGTCGACATTCTCGGGATAAAGCGCTGCAAGAATCGCCCCCCGGCCGGGGTTCGCGATCGGTCCGGGCGGAAGGCCCTTGTGGATATAGGTATTGTAGGGAGAGCGCCGCTTGAGGTCCGCCTTGGTCACCGTGGTGACCCACGCCTTGGTGCCGTATACCGCGGTCGGGTCCGCCTGGAGTTTCATGCCCGCCTTGAGACGGTTGTAGTATACCGCGGCAATACGGTTGCGTTCCGCGGGAATCTTTGCTTCTTTCTCCACAATCGAAGCGAGGGTAATGACCTGTTGTTCGGTAAAGCCGAGTTCCCGCGCGCGGCTCTGATAATCCGCGCAAAATATGGTTTTGTAGCGCTGGACCATCTTCCTGGGAATATCCTCAAGCTTGATGCCCTTGGGCAGATAGTAGGTGTCCGGAAAAAGATACCCTTCGAGCGTGTCGGCAGCGATGCCGAGGGAATGCACATATTCCTTGTTCTTTACCAGTGAAATAAACTCCTGGGGATCGGAGATAAGGGGGGTGCCGGAGAGCGTCCAGCCTATCTGGTACAAGTTGTATCCCTCGGGGATGACCACCTCGTATTCGATGATCTTGCCCCTGCGCAGGGCGTCGAGGACGTCCCACATGCTCATGCTCGTGTTCAGGCCGTAGAACCCCACGCGCACCCGGCGGCTGATCCCCTGAAGCCTGCCGATGATCTCGAAGTAGCCCCGGTAGCGGATAATGCCTTCGTCCCGGAGCGTGGCGGCAATGGTTTTGAAGCTCATGCCATCGGTAACCTCGACTTCCTTCCAGACCTTTTCCTTGGACGGCGGCACGAAGAGTGCGATATAAAAATGGATGATGATCGTAAGCCCCGCGGTGGCGAGCAGGAAAAATACCCATAGGCGCTTCTTGAACCACCTTTTGGCGCGCTCCCAGGGAAGAACGACGAGCTTTAGCCCTTTGTTCATTATTTTCATTTTGGAGACCCCGCCCTTCCGCAATCGGCGTTTACAGATGTCCCGACCTGAGGATGCCGATCAAAATCCAAAGGCCCAACAGCGCCGCAATAACATACCCTATCAGGCCGAATATTGGCAAGCCAAAAAGCATCGGGCCCTTGCCAGCGTGAATGATGATGGATGAAGCCACGATGATGGCGGCGGTGATGACGCTGAACGCCAGCCGGTTGCTCGATTTGTCGATGTCCCTGATCAATTGGGGGAGTTCCTCGTGATGCAGCGTGACATGGATGTCGCCGCGGATGATCTTTCTGAACACGGCCTTGATCTGGCGCGGCATCACCGCAAAGGCGTCGACGAATTCCGCCGCGTTTTTTCTCAGCCCCTGCGCGGCCCGGAGCGGGTTCATACGGCGGCGCACAAGCTCGGCCACAAAGGGTTTGGCCGCATCGAAATAATTGAACTCGGGATCGAGTTTTTTCAGGATGCCCTCGAGCGTGATGAGCGATTTGTCCATGAGATACAGGTTCGACGGGAGCCGCAGCCGGTGCCGGCGGAGGATATGCGTCACGCGGTCGGCATAGGCGCCGAAATCGATCTGCTTTATCTGCATGACATAGTAGGGCTCGAGGAGCTCAACCAGGTCTTCCTTCAACTCCCGCTGGAACGTTTCGATATCAACAGACGTTTCGGACACGAACCCCATTTCCACATACTGCCGGACCAGCGCGTCGTAATCATGGTTTGCCAGGGCGAGAAAGAGGGAAGCAAAATGTCCCCTGTTCTCATCGGTCACGCGGCCCATGATGCCGAAGTCGACGAGACCCAGCCTGCCGTCGCTGAGCACAAAAATATTTCCCGGATGAGGATCGGCATGGAAAAAACCGTCTTGCAGGACCATTTTAAAAAAGGCGGCGCCGCCTTTGAGGGCGATTTCCCTGCGGTCGAACCCTTCACGGTCGAGACGCTCGTTGTCGTCGATGCGGATCCCCTCGATCTTCTCCAGGACGAGGACCCGTTTGCTCGATATATCGGCATATATCCGCGGGATGTACAGGACTTCGCTTTGGTGAAAATTCTTTGCGAGCTGCGCCGCGTTGGATGCCTCGATGAAAAAATCCAGCTCGCGCTTGATGGTGCGGGCGAACTCTTCGACAATGCCCGTCACGTTGTACGTGGCCATCTCGGGAACACGCGCTT
The DNA here is from genome assembly GCA_036391375.1 of Nitrospirota bacterium. GTDB lineage: Bacteria > Nitrospirota > UBA9217 > UBA9217 > UBA9217 > DASWAB01. The sequence continues at coordinate 1,806 of DASWAB010000086.1, read as the reverse complement.
CAAGGAGCTCGGCCAGCCAGCGCATGATGCTGATGTCCCGGTCGATCATACGGACGATGTGGGGCCGCTGGACCTTGACCATTACCTCGCTGCCGTCAGGAAGCGTCGCCCGGTGGACCTGGGCGATCGAGGCTGCCGCCACCGGCTGGTCGTCGAAAGAAGTAAATATCGATCGAAGAGGCGCCTTGAGGTCCTCCTCAATGATTTTTTTTGCTTCTGCGGAGGGGAAAGGCGCAACCGAATCGGTTAATTTGAGAAATTCGCGGGAATATTCGATGGGCAGCATGTCCGGCCTGCATGCCAGCACCTGCCCGAGTTTGATAAAGGTAGGACCCAGGTCCTCGAACATCATCCGAAGCCGCTCAGGCGCGCTGATGCGGGGAGCGAAGGAGGGCGGCTTTTTGAACGCAGCGATGCGTCTGCCCAGCGAGAAAAACCGCTGCAAGCCCAATTGCTCCACGAGGTGGCCGAATCCATGGCGGGACGCAACAGCAATAATCCGCCCGATTCGGGGGATGTCCCGGAAATGTCTTCTCCGAAATCCGAAAAGCGGCATTCCTGTTGTGGGGCGCGCGGATTACTCGGCGCCCTTCCCGTCGCCTCCCTCCAGTTTAGAGAGCCTGGCGGAGATGCCCTGCATCTTTTTCTCCAGCTTTTCAAGATCGTCGCGCGTCGGGATATTCAGCTTCTCAAAGGCGGCCGCAATCGCGTCCTTGATCTTGTGGTCCATGTCCTTGGTGCTCTCCTCTGCCTTGGATACCCATTCCTTTACCAGCGTTGCCCCCTCGCTTTTGGAGAGCTCCCCTGCCTTGACCAGTTCGTCAACGAATTCCTTGGCCTTCTCCTGAGCGCCCAACCCTGCCAGCATTGCCTTCTTGATGACTTCCGTAACAGTCATGGTACCCTCCTCCCTGATGATTTCGCCCTGGTATGGTGCATCCCTTCTCATTGCATACTATTCTATTACCCTTTAATTATAGCATACAACGCCTCAAGCGCAGCGTCCAGTTTGCCGGGCTCTTTCCCCCCGGACTGGGCCATGTCAGGCTTGCCGCCGCCGGTGCCACCGAGGATGGCGGCCATGTCCTTGATGATCTTTCCGGCGTGGAACCGGGCGGTCAGGTCCTTTGAGACCATGACGATCAGGCTGACTTTTCCGTCCTTCACCGAACCGAGCGCCAGGATGCCCGATCCGAGCTTGTCCCGAAGCTTGTCGCCGAATTCGCGCAGGTCCTTGGGGTCCATGTTGTCCACGCGTTTGGCCAGCGCCTTGACGCCGCCCACCTCTCTTGCCCCGGCAATGACATCGCCCGCCTGGGCGGTCTGCACCCGGTGCTTAAGCTTTTCCAATTCCTTTTCCGCGTCCTTCAGTTGGCCGATAAGCTTTTCCACCCTGCTCACGACATCGGGGTCCGATGCCCTGAGCAGCCGGCTGACCTCCTGAAGGTCCTGTTCTTCCCTCCGGACGGCCTGATATGCGCGGCGGCCGGCAAGGGCTTCGATCCTGCGGACCCCGGCAGCGATGCCGGCCTCCGACACGATCTTGAAGAGCCCAATGTCGCCCGAGGCCTTCGCGTGCGTGCCGCCGCACAGCTCCTTGCTCACGTCCTTCACCGTCACGACGCGGACCTTGTCCCCGTACTTCTCGTCGAAAAGCGCCATCGCGCCCGAGGCAATCGCCTGATCGACATCCATCTCGTGCGTTTCGACGGGATGATTTTCGATAATCCGCTCATTCACTAATTCTTCGACGCGCTCCTTCTCCCGCTCAGTCAGGGCGGTGTAGTGCGTAAAATCGAACCGCAG
>DASWAB010000085.1:0-10388 GCA_036391375.1 Nitrospirota bacterium | reverse complement strand
CGATCGTGCCCAGGAGCTTTTCTGCGGATTCAACCAGGAACGGGTGCCCCTCCGGGTAGAGCGCGGCGCTCTTCAGGACAGCCGACAACTGCTGGAACGCGGTCCTGGCCGCGTCGAGCAACTGCTGCTTCGCGAAAAAAGACTGCCTCGCCTCTCCGCGGCTATCTTTTGGTTCGCCCGCCATCGCCCTGTCTCCTCCGGATTTCCTCCCTGGCGTGCTGCGCTGCGGCGCGGAGCTCCGCCTGGAGCTTCCGCGGCTTCCACCAGCGGATGCGGTCATATCTTTTCAGAAACTCCCTCGCCGCCGGGCCGCCGATCTTCCCCAATGATTTGATCGTCTCGTTCGCGAACTCCTGTTCCTTCTTTTTGAGCTGCCGGTCTTGCAGAAACTCTACCAGGGATTTTTCCTCCTCCCTGCCAGCGCCGGAGATGTCTGCAAGACCGCGGATGGCCATCAACTGGATGTCCGCGTCCTTGTCCTTCAGGAACTTCGCAAGAACGCTGGCGGCCCGCTTCCCGCCGATCGTGAGCAGCCCCTTGACCACTTCCTGCCTGATCCGGATATTCTTGTGCTCCGCCGCCCTTTGGAGGAATGCAACGGCCTGGTCCGCTTTGCTGTCCGCCAGAATTGCAACGATATTACGCACAAAATACCACCGGTCATCCGAGATGCGCTCGCCGAACAGCATGACCTGATTTTTGCCCAGGTCTTTTGCCAGTTCAAGGAGGAAGAGCCGGAAAGAGCGGTCATTCTCTTCCGCCAGGAGTTCCAGAAGTATCTCCGTCACATCGCGCTCTTTGGCCGCCAGATAGGCATAGATCGACTGATATTCAGGGGACCCCTTGGGGCGCTTCCGCAGATCGCTGATCGCCGCGATGATGGCGGGCCGCGACGTCGTCTTTTTTAAAGCTTCCGCCAGCCGGGGCTTGAACAGCGGCCCCACGGGCGTTTGGAACGCCTTGATGATCATCGTCGCAAGGGCGTAGTCCTTTTTCTGCAAAAGATAACTATACATATCCTCAAGCTGGCGGATTATGCTGGAAAAAAAAGCCGCCTCCTGCTCCGCAGACGGGGCCGGGCGATGGGGGTTTTCCACCAAAGGGAGCAGCGAGATGAGAATACGCATTGCAGCCGAAATAATGTCGGACTCCATCCCCGATTCACTGACGGCCTGAAGCACCGCCATCTCATCCGGGGTGTATTTCGACATGGTTTCCGCGATTTCGGCGAGGTCCTGGGGTAACGGCGCGGCCGCAATGCCTGCAGGAGGCGACGGTCGCGCGGGGGCGGGTTCTCTTGCCGCCGTCTTTTTCAGTAGCGCGGCCACCTGCTCGACCGTCCATGAACCTGCGTAGCGGCCGGTCATGATCTCGTGAAGTTCGTGGGGCACCTGCTCCTGCAGCTCCGAACCGTACTCGCGGGCGGTTTCCTCATCGAGTTCCCGGTACAGTCGGCCGGCGATAAACCCCTCGCGATAGGGCGAATTCAGATTGAGCGCGGACTGTGCCAGACCATCAAACAGGGCATTGCTTTGCTCACGAGGCTCTTCCCGGACCTTCCGGCCTGCTTCCCGGTACAACGTGGCGAGCCGGTCTTCCACGCTTTCGTGTTCGGCACGGGTCTCGTTGGCAAGTTGAAGCATGCCCGCGCCGAACCCTGCGGGATCGGCCATAAGGTCGCCCAGAACCAGCGTTCGGCCGCAAAAAGTGATCTCTTTCTTCGCCGTGGCCGGATCAAGCGAGGGGGGCGGCGTTGACGCGGCTGCCTTGTAATCCCCGCTTTTTTCCCCCTTCAACAGGATGACGTTGTCAAGGCCCGCCTCCGTGACCTTGATATGCGTCGCGCCCTTCTCCCACAGGATCGAGGAAATCCCTCCTCTGATCGAAAGCTCCTCCGGCGACAGGGCAATGGCCTCATAGAACGACAGCAACTCCTCCGCCTCGACGCCGCTGTTGAACTCGACTTGCCGGATCCCTTTTGTGAACAGGTCCTGGGCGATGGGTTTGTTCAGTTGGGCGTCCTTCCCGAGAGGCGTCTGCTCATAGGTGAAAAAGGTTTTCTGCACGCCCATCAGATAGAGCGGCGCGGATGCAAGAAAGTGTTCGAACGATTCGTAGGATTTTTTGACCGCCTGAGAGTAAACAGGGTTGTTCGGAGGATAGAGTTTTACGGCCCTGATCGCAGAGACCAGGTTCCTCATTACTTCATGTATTTCGGGACCGAGGGGTTCGGCCTGTGTCGGGGCTTCATTCATGTTTTGTGTTACATAGTATCACGAAGACAGCGGAGTGTCAAAAAATAAAGCGTCCCATCACAAAACAACAAAAGCGCCGGCATCGGCCCGGCGCCCTTATAGCCGCTCCTCACATCTTTCTCCCCCCTGTTTGAGGGCGTTTTCGTTCAAAGGGATGAGCGAGCGCCTCCGCGCCGGCAGCACCTCCTTCAGCGCCGCCAGGACCGATTCCAGCGCTACCGTGCCGGTCTTCCTGATGAACGCCCCCAGCATCACCATATTTGCCGCGCGGATATCGCCGAGTTCCCCGGCGATGTCGTTCGCCCGGACCTCGATCCTCGTTATATCAGACCGGCCGGGGGGCTCGTGCACCAGCGAGGTATTCAAAAAAAGCCTGCCGCTCTGCTTGATTCTTTTCTCGAACTTCTTGAGCGACGCTTCGTTGAAAATGAGCATCGCCGACGGGTTCTGCACAACAGGCGAGCCGATTTCCTCGCTCGAAATAATGACCGTGCAGTTTGCGGTCCCTCCGCGTATTTCCGCGCCATACGACGGGAACCACGTCACATGCTTGCCTTCGAGCATGCCCGCGTAAGCAAGGAGTTTGCCCGTAACCAGCACGCCCTGCCCGCCGAAGCCCGCTATCATGACATCCTGGTACATTCCTAACCCCCGTCCGCCCCCCCACGGCTCCCGCCGCTGTCTTTAAACACTCCGAGCGGATAATACTTCATCATGCTGCCCCGCACCCACTCAACTGCCTGGAGCGGGGTCATGCCCCAATCCGTCGGGCACAGGGAGAGCGCCTCGATGAAAGAAAAACCGAGCCCGTCGATTTGATTTTTAAAAGCCTTCCGCACGGCCTTCTTCGCGGCAAGTACATTCTTGGGGCTGTCGAGCGATACGCGTTCTATGTATGCTGGGCCGTCGAGCGTCGCGAGCATCTCGCATACGCGAATCGGACTGCCCGCCAGGCGGATGTCCCGCCCGCCGGGGGTGGTTGTGGTCTTCTGACCGGGCAGGGTCGTCGGCGCCATCTGGCCCCCCGTCATCCCGTAATTCCCGTTGTTCACGAAGATCACGGTGATATTTTCTCCCCGTGCGGCGGCATGGACGATCTCGGCGGTGCCGATGGCGGCGAGGTCGCCGTCGCCCTGATAACTGAATATCACGCACTCCGGCCGTGACCGCTTCATGCCCGTGGCGATCGCCGGCGGCCTGCCGTGCGGCACCTCGATCATGTCGAAGGCGAAGTAGTCGTAGGCAAAGACCGCGCACCCGACGGGCGCGATGCCGATCGTCCGGCCGCGGATGCCGAAATGGTCAACGGTCTCCGCAATGATGCGGTGAAGGACGCCGTGGCTGCATCCCGGGCAGTAATGATAGTACTGCGGGAAACGGAGTGTTTTATCCTTGAGAGACGCCGGTTTTGAAAAGACTTTTTTCATGCCCCCCGAGGGGAAAAATCGCTTGACAATCAGCCCCTCACTCTGTTATTTTATCGTCCTGCTTGACCGAGTCCCGCGACGCGCCGAGGTAGCTCAGTTGGTAGAGCAGAGGCCTGAAAAGCCTCGTGTCCGCAGTTCGATTCTGCGCCTCGGCACCATTCTTCAAACTTACAGCCACGAATGAACGCGAATTTCACGAAAACATCAGAAGCAGGAGACCGTCGAAATAAGCCTTTTTATTCGTGTTAATTCGTGAAAATTCGCGGCTGAAAAATTCTTATTCTTCGTCGAACAACCCGAGCTGCATCATCCTCTCGCCCGGAAACGGCACCGGATAATCGCCGTCGAAACAGGCCGCGCAGTACTCCATGCGGTCCGGCACCACCTTCTGGAGTCCGTCCATGCTGATATATCCCAGCGAGTCCGCCGTGAGATACTTCCTGATCTCTTCAATGCTGTGCGATGACGCGATCAGTTCCTGCCGCGTGGGCATGTCGATGCCATAAAAGCAGGGATACGTGGTCGGCGGCGAGCTGATGCGCAAGTGGACCTCCGTCGCCCCCGCGTTCCGGATCATTTTGATGATCTTCTTGCTCGTGGTGCCCCGCACAATGGAGTCGTCCACGACGACAACGCGCTTTCCCCGGAGCGCGTCCTTGACGGGGTTCAGCTTGATCTTGACCCCGAAATGCCTGATGGCCTGACGGGGCTCGATGAACGTGCGGCCCACATAGTGGTTCCGGATAAGCCCGGTATCGAAGGGAATCCCCGCCTCCTCCGCGTACCCCAGAGCAGCCGGCACGCCCGAATCCGGCACCGGGATCACCACGTCGGCCGGCACGCCGGTCTCGCGCGCGAGCTGCCTGCCGAATTCCTTCCTGATGGAATACACGTTCTGGCCGAAGACCATGCTGTCGGGCCGGGCAAAGTAGATGAATTCGAAAATACAGTGAGAGGGCTCGGCGGGTTTGAACGGAAACGATGAGTGTATGCCGTTGCTGTCGATCACCACCATCTCGCCGGGGGCGATGTCGCGGATATACGTGGCTTCGATGAGGTCGAAGGCGCACGTTTCCGAGGCGACCGCGTACGCCCCGTCGAATTCCGCAAGGGACAGCGGCCGGAAACCGTTCGGATCGCGCACGGCGATGAGCTGACCTTCCGTGAGAATGAGAAGACTGTAGGAACCCTGCACATGGCCCAGCGCATCGACGATCCGCTCAAGCAGCGTCGCCGCCCGCGACTGCGCAATCAGGTGCACGATCACTTCGGTGTCCGTCGTCGTGACGAATATTGATCCGTAGGCCTCCAGCTCGTCCTTGAGGATGCCCGCGTTCACGAGATTGCCATTATGGGCGACCGCGAGTCCGCCGAGCGCGAAGTTCACCAGGAGCGGCTGGATGTTGATTGTCGAGCTCTCCCCCGTGGTCGAATAGCGGTTGTGTCCGATGGCCATGTGGCCGGGCAGCTTCTTGATCCGCTCTTCATCAAAAATATCGGCCACCAGCCCCATGGACCTCTCACCGAAGAGCCGCTTGCCGTCGGAGGACACGATCCCCGCCGATTCCTGGCCCCGGTGCTGGAGCGCATAGAGCCCCAGGTAGGTGAGGTTGGCCGCGTCGGGATGGCCGAAGATCCCGAATACGCCGCATTCTTCATGCAACTTGTCGAACATAACCGCCACATCCTTATTTACCACACAGGCATCAAGACGCTAAGATACTGATTTTCTCTTTCTTCGTGACTTCGTGCCTTCGTGGTGATTATTTGTTCTTTTGTTGAAGACCCTCTTGAAAATGTAATCGACCTTCTTCAGGGTATGAGAAAGATCGAAGCAACCGTCTATCTCCCTGTCGCTCAGGCGCTTGCGGATGTCCTGGTCGTCTTTCAGGCGCTGTTTGAAATCTCCGCCGCGCTTCCAGACCTCCATCGCGTTCCGCTGGACGTAGGAATAAGCGGTCTCGCGGGTGAGCCCCTTTTCCACGAGCGCAAGCATCACGGCCTCCGAGTAGAACAGCCCCCTGGAGATCGCCATATTGCGCCGCATGTTCTCGGGATACACGAACAGCTTGTCCACGAGGCCGTTGAACCGCGCGAGCATGTAGTCGATGAGGATCGTGCTGTCCGGGATGATAATGCGCTCGACCGAGGAATGACTGATGTCCCGCTCGTGCCAGAGGGCGATATTTTCCATGGCCGCGATCGAGTTCGCCCGCACTACGCGGGCAAGGCCCGAAAGGTTCTCGGCCGAGATGGGGTTCCGCTTGTGCGGCATGGCGGAGGAGCCCTTCTGTCCCTCGGAGAAATATTCCTCCGCCTCGAGCACCTCGGTCCGCTGCAGATGGCGGAGCTCGACGGAAAATTTTTCGATGGACGACGCGATAAGGGCGAGCGCGGACAGGAATTCCGCGTGCCGGTCGCGCTGCACCACCTGCGTCGCCACGGGCTCCGGCCTGAGCCCGAGTCTGCTGCACACGTAGGTCTCGACGAACGGGTCGATGTTCGCGAAGGTCCCCACGGCCCCCGACACCTTGCCCACGCTGATCACGTCCCGCGCCCGCAGCATGCGTTCGAGGCCGCGCTGCATCTCCTCGTACCAGAGCGCCATTTTGAGGCCGAAGGTGACCGGTTCGGCATGCACTCCGTGGGAGCGGCCGATCATGGCCGTGTGCTTGTGCTGCAGGGCCTTTCTCTTGAGCGTTTTAAGAACGATCCGGATATCGTCGATGATGATGCCGGCCGCCGTGCGCATCAGCGAGGCAAGCGACGTGTCAAGCACGTCCGACGAGGTGAGGCCGAGATGAATATAGCGCGAATCGGGGCCGACCGTTTCGCCGACGGCTGTAAGGAAGGCGATGACGTCGTGCTTTACGATCTTTTCGATCTCGTCGATCCGCCTGACAGTAAAGCTCGCCTTTTTTCTGATGGCCGCAAGAGCCTTTTTCGGAATCAGACCAAGCCTCGCGTTTGCTTCGCAGGCAAGCAGCTCCACCTCAAGCCACGCCCGGTACCGGCTTTCCGGCTCCCAAAGCCCGCTCATCTCCGGCCTGCTGTAACGACGAATCATCGGATTCTCCTGTTTTCCCAAGTCATCCTTTGATCAATGAAGACAGCTTCTTGTATGCATCCGCGTCGGGCGCGAGCAGGAAGACATCAAGGGCGCCACCCGCGGCGCCCCGGGACACCCCTTCCTGAAAGGCCGAGGCGACGCGGTCAGGGGACTCGTCCGCGAGCGGGAAATATTCCATCGCCGCATTCCTGACCCCCGCCCCCCGCGCGCTGCCCGCGGCGGTTTCGGCGGCGCTCCGCAGCGACGCCAGGGAAAAACCGGCTTTCGGCCCGAGGCCGACCATGAATATCTTCCGGGCGGGCACCTTCCCGCGCGAGGTGAGCAAAGCCACTTCGCCGAGCGCGCCCCGCAGTTTATTCTTCAGGATGAGGCGGGAAAGGGCTCCGCAAAGAAGCCAGTCGAGCTCGCCGGCGAGGCCTTTCAGCGGCCGCACATCCTCATGAAAACCGACGATCAAGGCCTCGGTCTCGAGCTTCTTGATACCCTGGAGGATAACGCGCGCCGTTACGGACATCTTAGTCTTCCCACTTTCCCTCTTCTATTTTCCCCGTCAACCGGGCGACGCGGTCCAGGATTCCGTTTACGAAAGCGCCCGATTCGTCCGTCCCGTATTTTCGTGCGATCTCGATGGCCTCATTGATTGTTACGCTGGTGGGGATGTCCATCCGGTAGAGAATTTCATAGGCCGCCATTCTGAGCACGTTGCGATCGACCACAGCCATGCGGTCGAGGCTCCAGTTCTTCGCGGACCCGTGAATCAGCCTGTTGATCTCGGCAAGGTGCTTATAAGTCCCCTTGACGATCTCTTCCGCAAAGGCCCTGACTTCATCGTCCGCCTGGTACTCGGCCCAAAAATGCTTGAGCACGGCGGCCGAGGGCTTCTCTTTGCGAATGTCAAGCTGGAACAGTATCTGGAGCGCATGCTCCCTCGCCTTTCGTCTTTTCATACACTGCCGTCTGACCGCCGTCCCGGAGCGCGCATATCCGCGCTATGCCATCAGCCGCACGACGTTTGCCATTTCGATGGCCGAAAGCGCCGCGTCCCATCCCTTGTTGCCGCTCTTGGTGCCGGCGCGCTCGATCGCCTGCTCGATCGTATCGGTGGTCAACACGCCGAAGATGACCGGGAGGCCCGCTTCCAGGGAAACCACCGCCACTCCTTTGCTCACTTCCGCGCTCACGTATTCGAAATGCGGGGTCGCGCCGCGGATCACGGCGCCGAGACAGATGACCGCGTCGTACTTTTTTGACTGCGCAAGCATTTTGGCGGCAAGCGGAATCTCGTAGGAGCCGGGGACCCGAACGACCTCGATGTCGGCGTCCGCCGCCCCGTGCCGCTGGAGAGCGTCGAGAGCGCCGTCCAGAAGTCTGCTCGTTATAAAATCGTTGAACCGCGCCGCAACAATCCCGAACTTAAGCCCTCTGGCCGCCAGATCCCCCTGGATGATTTTTGGCATTACTCCCTCCCGCGCAATTTCGGATTGGAATTGCGGATGTGATTTTCTTCCACGCTCACCATTCCGCACTGCATTATACTTTTTCGAGCATGTGGCCGAGCTTGCTCTTCTTCACCTTGAGGTAGTGGATGTTCTTGGAATGCGGATGCATTTCGATCGGCACCCGGGCGACGACTGCCAGGCCGTAGCCCTCGAGGCCGACGATTTTTTTGGGATTGTTCGTGAGCAGCTTGATTTTGCGGATCCCGATATCGCGCAGGATCTGCGCGCCCACACCGTAGTCGCGGAGGTCCGCCTTGAACCCCAGCGCAAGGTTCGCCTCGACCGTGTCCTTGCCCTGGTCCTGAAGCTCATAGGCCTTGAGTTTGCCCTCGAGGCCGATGCCGCGCCCTTCCTGGCGCATGTAGAGGATCACGCCCTTGCCCTCGTCGTCGATCATCTTCATGGCGTTGTGAAGCTGTTCTCCGCAGTCGCAGCGGAGCGATCCGAACACATCTCCGGTAAGGCATTCGGAGTGCACCCGGACGAGCACCTCGTCCTCGGGCTTGATGTCGCCCTTTACCAGGGCGATGTGGTTCATGCGGTCCACGTCGTTCGCGTACAGGATGGCCGTGAAATCGTTCCCGTAGCTGGTCGGGAGCTTCGTGACCGCCACCCTTCGTACGAGCGATTCTTTTCTGATCCGGTAGGCGATCAGGTCCTTCACGGTGATGATCCTGAGGCCGAACTTTTTTGCGAACTCCGTGAGCTGCGGCACGCGCGCCATGGTGCCGTCGTCATTCATGATCTCGCAGATCACACCCGCCGGGTAAAGTCCGGCAAGCCGCGCCAGATCGACGGACCCCTCGGTCTGGCCCGCGCGCTGGAGCACGCCGCCCGGCCGCGCGCGGAGCGGGAACACATGCCCCGGCCTCGCCAGGTCCTCCGGCTTGGATTTGGGGTTGATCGCCGTCTTGATGGTCGTGGCCCGGTCGGCCGCTGAGATGCCCGTGGTAACGCCCTTCTTCGCCTCGATGGAAATCGTGAAGGCCGTGCCGAACGACGATGTATTGTCCGTCGTCATCATGGGGAGCCGGAGCTGTTCCACGCGCTCGGTCGTAAGCGACAGGCAGATGAGTCCGCGGCCGTGCATGGCCATGAAATTAATGGCCTCGGGTGTTACGGCCTCCGCGGCCATGGTTAGGTCGCCCTCGTTCTCGCGGTCCTCGTCATCGACAAGGATGACCATTTTCCCTTTTTTGATATCCTCGATGCCTTCCTCGATCGTGTTGAACTTCATATGAGCTGCTCCTTGTTAAATTCCGCACTCCGCATTCCGCATTGCATTACGCAAACCCCGTCTTCTTCAGGAGTTCCAGGCTCACGCCGCCTTCAACTCTTCCGGCCAGGAGCCGCTCCACATATTTGCCGATAATATCCGCTTCAAGGTTCACGCTGTCGCCGCCGGATTTAAACCCCAGCGTTGTCAGCTCCGCGGTATGGGGGATCATGGCAATGGAAAACCCTGCTTTGTCCACGTCGGCGACGGTAAGGCTGATGCCGTCTATCGCGATGGAGCCCTTCTTGATGACATACCGGAGGACCGAATCGGGCGCGTCGAAGAATATCCTCCAGCCGTTTCCCTCCGGCCGTTTTTCACGAATGCGTCCGGCGGCGTCCACATGTCCGCTCACGAGGTGGCCGCCGATCCGGGCCGAAAGCTGGAGCGCCCGCTCGAGGTTTACCCTTGCGCCGACCTTCAACTCTCCGAGGTTGGTGACCTTCAGGGTCTCGACCGCCACATCTGCGGAGAACTCCGACGTCCCCATCCCGACGACGGTAAGGCAGACGCCGTTCACGCAGATGCTGTCACCGAGCGCCGTGCCGCCCAGCACCGTGGAAGCGGACACCGTCAACCGGGCGGCCCCGGCTTCACGCCGGAGCGCCTTGACACTCCCCATCTCTTCGACGATGCCTGTAAACATGCATGAACGATCCTTAATTGTTTATTGTTTCAGCGGCGGCAGCAATACGATCTCGATGCGGCGATTTTTGTGCCTGCCTTCTTCCGTATCATTCGGGGCAACCGGCTGGTACTCGCCGTACCCGGTCGCGGACAGAAGACGCGGGTCGATGCCGCCTGGCTCCTGAAGGTACCGCACCACCTCGGTCGCCCGGGCAGTCGAGAGTTCCCAGTTCG
>DASWAB010000084.1:0-2267 GCA_036391375.1 Nitrospirota bacterium | reverse complement strand
TCTACTCGATGAAGTCCGTGCGGGAGTCGGTGAACGGCCACCTTCTGGCCTCTTCCTGTGTCATCGTGGGCACTGTCATGAACCGGTTCAACGTGAACTTTTTCGCGCAGGCAGGTCCGAAAGCCGGTTATTTCCCGTCTCTATGGGAAATACTGGTGACGATCGGGCTCGTGTCGCTCATGGTCCTGCTGTACCGGCTGGCCGTAACGTATCTGCCGGTGTTCTCCGAACCGGGGACATCACATTAGCTCGATTGTCATATCGGAGGCGGGACGCGAATCCCGCCTCTCTTTTTTATTTGCCGCCTTCCGGAAAAAATTTTCCCGCCATAAAGAGGAGATGCGCCAAGCCTTGGCACGCAGGAAATCTGCTATCATAATAAATAAGACAACAAGCGGAGGGAGAGATATTTCCGTGGGATATACCGCTCTTCGGCACACGAAAAAACTGACGGCGGCTATTCTTGTACTCGGGGTCACGCTGCTTGTTGGCTGTAAAGGCGAGCCGCCCCGATTGACGATCGAGAATGCGCGCGCGGTGTTCTCGCCGGCCATGAAGGACGAGGCATCGGTGTACCTTATGATCAGGAACGACGGCGGCAAAGACATCCTTACGAGCGCCAGGACGAACCTCCCCGGCGTTACGGCCGAGATTCATGTGATGCGGGGCGGCTTGATGGTCATATCGAATGCCTTGCCGATAGCGGCGAAGAACGGCCTCGAACTGGGCCCCATGAGTTCTCATATTATGCTTATCCATTTGCCTGCTGATGTAAAGGAAGGCTATCCCTTTACGCTCACGCTTGCGTTCGAGAGGTCAGGCGAGATGCAGGCGCCGTTGATGTTTGTGAAGCAAGAGCCGCAGCCCATGATGCATGGACATCATCATTAGATAGCGGCGCTCTCAGAAAAAAGTAGTACGCGATCATAGCGCAGCTTGCAACCCTGATTTTTTCAGCTATATTCAAAATAAGCATGTCGGAAGTTTCAGTTTATCCAGCTCAAATTTTTTTATCGTTCAACTCGGGAGGCATCCATGGGCAAGGACGTTTTTACGCGAAGGGCTTTTTTGAAGACTGCCGGCGTCCTGACTGCAATGACGGCCATGGGCGAACTGCCCGGCGCGTTGCTTGCGGCCGCTGATCAGAGGAGACTCGCCTGGTTCCCGGAAAAGACCGAATTGATCCTGCTCACCTCCCGGCCGCCGCAGCTCGAGACCCCCTTTTCGTATTACAAATATCTGATCACGCCGAATGAAGCGCTTTTCGTGCGGTGGCATATTTCCAACGTCCCCACCTCCGTTGATCCCGACCAGTGGCGGCTCAAGGTCGGCGGCAATACGGATAAAGAACTTCAACTCTCCCTGGACGACCTCAGGAAATTCGAGCCGGTGACCTACACGGCGGTCATCCAGTGCTCGGGAAACAGCAGGAGCTTTTTCGAGCCAAGGGTGGCCGGCGGGCAGTGGAAGCACGGGGCCATGGGCAACGTCACGTGGACCGGAGCCCGCCTCAAGGACATCCTGCATGCGGCGGGTATCAAGGCCGGTTCCGTGGATGTGTCCTTTGACGGCCTCGACGAGCCCCCGCTTCCTTCGGTCCCCGATTTTGTCAAGAGCCTTCCCCTGGACAAGGCGCTCGAAGAGGACATCATTGTCGCCTATGAGATGAACGGAAAACACCTTCCGCTCCTGAACGGCTTCCCCGCGCGCCTGATCGTTCCGGGCTGGTACGCGACCTACTGGGTCAAGTCCCTGAGCGCCATTACGGTCCTGCCGAAACCGTTCGACGGTTTCTGGATGAAAACCGCGTACCGGATACCCGACACCCCCTGCGGCTGCGTGCCTCCGGGAGGAAAACCGGAGAAGACCATTCCCATTCACCGGATGGACACGAGGTCGTTTATTGTAGACCCTGCGGACGGCGCGACCCTTAAGGCGAACAGGCCGGTTTCCGTTTCGGGGATCGCATTTTCCGGCGGGTACGGCATCAGGGACGTGATCGTGTCCACGGACGGCGGCAGGACCTGGAACGGGACGAAGCTCGGCAAAGACCTGGGCAAATATTCCTGGATCCAGTGGAGCTATCCGTGGCGGCCCCAAAAAGGGCAATACACCCTCATGGTCAGGGCCGCGAACAGCATCGGGGAATCGCAGCCTTTCGAAGGCCTCTGGAACCCCGCCGGATATCTGTGGAATAAAATCGAGAAGATCGATGTGACCGTGAGATAGGAGGAAGCAATGAAGCGCCTCGTGCTGATCACAGGAAC